>JAFQNG010000058.1 GCA_017396005.1 Desulfovibrio sp. | reverse complement strand
CTTCTGCGCCTGTAAGCAGCACAGAGCATTGAGAAAGAGCAGGCGCAGGGCCTGCGGAGAGGCTTTCCAGCAATGCTTCAGAATATCCCTTGCCATGGATGTAATTCCAGCTCTCTGGCAGAATTATTTTCACTGACAGACACACTGTTGATAAAATGAGCATTTTAGGAGTATAGAATTACGTTAATATATTAAAATATTTGATTATTTTTACAGGTATTCTTGCAAATCAGAAAATAATATACGGAGGGTTATTGCCAAAATCCTGCCTCTGAGCTATTGAGTATCAACGTTTCATCGACAGTGTGTCTGTCAATGAATACAAAGCCCGCGATGCCGTACAGCCTGGTAAGGCGGCAGGCATGCCTGTTTTACTGGCCTCTGCCTGTGCTCCTGGCGGTCGTGTTGGGAAGGGCTTTTTTCTTCCCTTGGGGGCGTGTACTGCCTCTGCCTGTTCGTGCCAGTATAAAGGGGCCTGCCTTACTGGCCGTATATCTGGCCTGTCTGCTGCTATTCTGCGGTCTGATTTTTTCTTCTGTTTCCTGTTGTGGCGCGTGCCCTGCGCTTGCGTGAGGCAGTCTTGCACCTGCTTCGGGCAGAGGGGCTGCTGTCTGCTTTGCCATGGGCTCTGGTGAGAGGCAGCGGCTCACGGTCTCGGCAGCAGCCAGCAGGGATGCCTGATCGAGATGGGCATAGCGCATGGTAGTACGCGGGTCAGCATGGCCGAGAAGCTGTTGTACTTCATAGAGAGAGTGCCCTGCATTGACCAGAAAGCTGGCAAAGGTATGGCGCAGGTCATGAACGCGTACACCCTGCAGGCCCAGCTCACAGCGCAGCTTGTTCCAGAAATGGTAGATGTCAGAAAGGGGTTTGCCCGGTGCATGGCCCGTGAAGAGCCAGGGGCTGCCCGACTGACGGGGCAGACTGCGGAGTACCTCCACAGCCTCATCACACAGGGCCACATAGCGCGGCTTGCCGGATTTGGAAACAGGCACGATGAGCAGACGCAGGTCAAGGCGTACATCCTGCCACTGTGCCTGGAGTATCTCGCTTTTCCGGCAGCCGGTGAGCATTATCAGACGCAGGGCAGCAGCCTCTGCTTTGTCAGAATGCCGCAAGACCTGCATGAGCCGACTGGCCCGGGCCTTGCTCAGATGGCGGTCAGGCAGGGGCGGTGTTTTGAGTGGCGGCACGGCCTGGCAGGGTGAGCCACCCTGCCGCAGGGCACCCTGTGCCACAGCCATGGTACAGATGGCCTTGAAGACCGCAAGGATACGGTTGCAGGTGGACGGGGCCAGATCTTTTTCTGTGAGCCTGCGCTGCCAGGCCAGCACCTCAGCGGTGCGGATGTCAGCTATGCGGCGCGCACCAAAAAAAGGCGAAAGATGCTGCCGGGCAATGCGCTCATCTACCTGCCAGCTGCGCTTGTGCAGCTGATGGTAGGGCAGATAGGCAGTGGCTACAAATTCGTCCAGGCGTATGCCGCGGCCAGGGCGTGGCGGTGTACAGGTTCTGGCAAGGGCAGAAACGGGTGCGGGCTGGGCCGGATGGAGCAGGGGCATTATCTTCCTCTCTGGTCTGCGGTTGATGACAGGGCAGCTCTGGCTGCCGCATGCCGAGCATGCCAGAAAGGAAGTGAGAGGTAAGAATGAAAGTGTTCAGTACCTGTCAGGCCATTTTGTATGAGGGAGGATTGACGGCGACACGGGCGTTCTTATGTTTTCCCTGATACGCAAAGAACGATAGTCCCGTCAGGGGGAGAGCAGCAATGGCAGTATCGTACAAGGATTATTACAAGCTTCTCGGCGTGGAGCGCGCCGCAAGGACAGAAGAAATATCACGTGCCTATAAAAAACTGGCCCGCCAGTACCATCCGGACCTCAACCCCGGCGACAAGAAGGCCGAAGAAAAATTCAAGGAAGTTACAGAGGCCTATGAAGTGCTGAAAGACCCCGAAAAACGCCGCCTGTATGACCAGCTGGGGCCCAACTGGCAGCATGGTCAGCAGTTTCAGGGGGCGCCGGGCTTTGAGAACATGCATTTCAACTTTGGCGGGCAGAGCTTTGACGGCTCGGGCTTTTCAGACTTTTTTGAAACCCTTTTCGGCGGGGCCGCAGGCCGCAGCGGACGTGGCACACAGTTCGGGCCAGACCCCTTTGGCAGCTTTTCATCCCGTGCTCGGCGTGGAAGGGATGTGGAGGCAGAGCTGGCCCTGAGCCTTGAAGAAGTCGTGCGCGGTGGCAAGCGCAGCGTCACCCTGCAGGGCGGGCACGGTCCCAGAACTCTGGAGGTCAATGTGCCTGCCGGCATCCGTGAGGGGGCCAAACTGCGCCTGGCCGGACAGGGTGACAGCATACCCGGTGGAAGCCCGGGCGACCTCTTCCTGCGCATTCGCTACCTGCCCCACGCGCGTTTTCGTGTAGACGGCGAAAATCTGCAGTGCGATGTGCCCCTGGCCCCGTGGGAGGCCGCTCTGGGGGCAAAGGTGGCAGTGCCGACTCTGGAAGGCGCAGTGGAACTGAATATCCCTGCAGGCTCTGGCTCTGGCCGCAAATTCCGCCTGCGCGGCAAGGGGCTGGGCAGCCCTGCGGCCCGGGGTGACCTGCTGGCACGGATCATGATCAAGGTCCCGGCAGAATTGAGCGGGGCAGAACGGGAAGCATGGGAAAACCTGGCCCGGGTCTCGTCGTTCAGTGCACGCTGATAACAGGAGAGTGCTGCATGAGCACGTATGACAATATACCACTACAGACAGCCGTTATAACACGGCAGGAATTTATTGAAGTCACCGGCATTTCGGCTGAACGGCTGCAGGATCTGCTGTCCCTGGGCTGGCTTGAGCAATGCCCCGGCACAGATACGCGCTTTCGTGAGGGCGATATCTATCGTGTCCGAAAAGTGGAGCGCATCTGCTGCGACTTTGATCTGCCGGTCCTGGGCGGGGTTATCATTGTGGATCTGCTGGAACGCATAGACACGCTGGAACGCACCCTGCGCAGCCTGAAAGAAGACGAAGCATAACGGCGGCATGCCGCCGACGGGGGCATGCCTGCTGGTCTGCCCCGGAGGGAGCAAGTATGGATATCAGCAAATTTACAGAAAAGGCCCGTGAGGCCGTCAGCGAGGCACAAAGCCTTGCCGCCGGCATGGGCCATCAGGAGACGGACTGCGAGCATCTGGCGCTGGCCCTCATACAGCAGGAAAAGGGCATTGTGCCACGCATACTGGAACATATGGGCATACAGATCAGGGCCCTGACCGTGGCTGTGGAAGAAAGCCTGCGCAAGCGTCCTTCCGTGTCTGGCGGTATGGAGCCGGGCAAGATCATGATCACCACACGCCTGGCCAAAGCCCTGGGGGAAGCCCAGAATGAAGCCAGGCGCATGAAGGACGAATACGTCAGTGTGGATCATCTTTTTGCAGCACTGGTGGATGCAGAGCCCAGTTCGCCCCTGGGACGCATCTGCAGAGAATACAACCTGAGCCGTGCGTCCTTCGGCAAGGGTATGGAGGAGCTGCGCGGCGGGGCACGCGTTACCAGCGCCAACCCTGAAGATACCTTTGAGGCTCTTTCCAAATATGCGCGAGATCTGGTGGAGGCCGCCCGGCAGGGCAGGATGGACCCGGTCATCGGTCGTGACGCCGAGATACGCCGTGTCATCCGCATACTCTCCCGCCGCACCAAGAATAACCCCGTGCTTATCGGTGAGGCCGGTGTGGGCAAGACGGCCATTGTGGAGGGCCTTGCCTTCCGCATCGTCAAGGGTGACGTGCCCGAAGGCCTCAAGGGGCGCAAGCTCTTTGCCCTTGATATGGGCGCGCTCATTGCCGGGGCTAAATACCGGGGCGAATTTGAAGAACGCCTCAAGGCCGTGCTGAACGAGGTGGAAAAGAGCGAAGGCCAGATCATCCTCTTCATTGATGAGCTGCATACCATCGTGGGCGCGGGCAAGAGCGAGGGCTCGGTAGACGCGGGCAATCTGCTCAAGCCCATGCTGGCGCGCGGTGAGCTGCACTGCATCGGTGCTACCACGGTGGACGAATACCGTCGCTATATCGAGAAGGACCCTGCCCTGGAGCGCCGCTTCCAGCCTGTCATGGTGGATGAACCCACGGTGGAAGATGCCATCTCTATTCTGCGCGGCCTTAAGGAGCGCTTTGAGCTGCATCATGGCGTTCGCATCAGCGATTCTGCCATTGTGGAGGCTGTAGCGCTTTCTCACCGCTATATCAGCGACCGCCAGCTGCCAGACAAGGCCATTGACCTCGTGGATGAGGCCGCAGCCATGATCCGCACAGAGATAGACTCTCTGCCTGCCGGCCTGGACGAGGCCAACCGCAAGGTCATGCAGCTGGAGATAGAGCGCGAAGCCCTGCGCCGCGAAACAGATGAGGCTTCGCGCGAGCGCCTGGAGAAACTGGAAAACGAGCTGGCTGAACTGCGCTCCCAGCAGGCCGCCCTGCGCAAACAGTGGGAGAGCGAGAAAAACTCCATTGATACCGTGCGCGCCGTCAAGGAAGAGATAGAGCAGACCCGCAGGGCCATTGAGCAGGCAGAACAGGCCTATGACCTGAACCGTGCCGCTGAACTCAAATATTCTACCCTGCTGGAACTGGAAAAGAAACTGGCAGCCCTGGAAAACGGGGGCGGTGATGGAGGGCCGCGCATCCTGCGTGAAGAAGTGCGGCCTGACGACGTGGCTGAGATAGTGGCCAAGTGGACGGGCATTCCCGTCACCCGTCTTCTGGAATCTGAGCGGGAAAAATTGCTGCGCCTGGGTGAGCAGCTGCACGAGAGAGTGGTGGGGCAGGACGAAGCCGTCACTGCCGTGGCTGATGCCGTGCTGCGTGCCCGTGCTGGTCTGGCTGACCCGTCACGGCCTACGGGTTCCTTTATCTTTCTGGGGCCCACGGGTGTGGGCAAGACAGAGCTTTCCAAGGCTCTTGCCGAAGCGCTTTTTGATACAGAAGACAATATGGTGCGCCTCGACATGAGTGAGTATATGGAGAAACACTCTGTATCGCGGCTCATTGGCGCGCCTCCCGGCTATGTGGGCTATGATGAAGGAGGTCAGCTTACGGAAGCTGTGCGCCGCAAGCCCTATTCTGTCATTCTTTTTGACGAAATAGAAAAGGCGCATCCTGATGTCTTCAATACGCTCCTGCAGCTGCTCGATGACGGGCGTCTGACCGACAGCCAGGGCCGTACTGTGGATTTTCGCAATGCCATTGTCATCATGACCTCCAATATCGGCTCCATGCATCTGCTGGAGGGTATTTCGGCTGACGGCCTCTTGCAGGAAGGGGCGCGTGCGCGTGTCATGGAAGATTTGCGAGCGCATTTCCGGCCGGAATTCCTCAACCGGGTGGATGAAACAGTGCTCTTTCTGCCGCTCAGGCGCGATCAGATTGGCCGCATTGTGGAACTGCAGCTCAACCGTTTGCGCCGTCGCCTTGAAGAGCGCAAGATAGGCCTTGAAATGAGTGATGAGGCCCGTGATTTTGTGGCTGATACTGCCTATGACCCTGTATACGGCGCACGCCCCCTGAAGCGTTATCTGCAGCAGGCTGTGGAAACGCCGCTGGCCCGTCGCCTGCTGGCCGGGGATATTCGCGACGGGCAGGCTGTGCGCGTGGTGCTGCGGGAAGACAGGCTGGATTTTGAAACAGTGAGCTGATGAGGAGCATGACATGGCAAAAAACGCTGCCCTGATTCTGGCTGCAGGCAAGGGAACCCGCATGTGTTCGGATAAGCCCAAGGTGCTGCAGAACCTGCTGGGTGAACCCATGCTGACCTGGGTACAGGCAGCGCTGGCCCCTGTGTTCGGAGAAGATATCTGGATGGTGGTGGGGCACAGGGCTGAAATGGTGGAGGCAGCCTTTCCCCATGCGCGCTTCGTACGGCAGACAGAGCAGCTCGGTACCGGTCATGCCCTGCTGCAGGCCCTGCCTGCGCTGACTGAGGCAGGCTGTGACCGCGTGTTGGTGGTCAACGGCGATACGCCGCTGCTTACTGAAGACGTAGTGCGGGATTTCATGGGCAGAGCAGGGCAGGCTGACTTGGCCTTTGCTTCCATCACCCTGAGCGATGCCGGGGCCTACGGGCGTGTGGTACGGCAGGGTGGTGAAGTGCACGGCATCGTGGAGGCAAAAGACTATGATACGGCCCTGCATGGTCCGGTCACGGGCGAGGTCAATGCCGGCATGTACCTGCTTTCGCTCTCTCTGGCGCAGACGCTGCTGCCGTGCCTGAGCAATGAAAACAGAAGCGGCGAATATTATATTACTGATCTCGTCGGCCTGGCCGTGGCCCGTGGCCTGACCGTGCGCGGCATAGACTGCGGCAGTGATGAGAGCCTCATGGGTGTCAACGCACCGCAGGAGCTGGCCCATATGGAAGAAAGGCTGCAGGCTCGCACTGTGGCAGCCCTGCTGTCTTCCGGGGTCATGCTGCACGCGCCTGCTCAGATACGCATAAGCCCGCTGAGCGTCATTGAGCCTGGTGCGGAACTGACCGGCCCCTGCGAAATCTATGGACGGTCTTTTGTGGCGCGCGGGGCCTCCATTGCCTCGCATTGTGTGGTGCGGGACTGCCATATCGCTGCCGGTGCGCAGATACGTTCTTTCTGCCATCTGGAAGGGGCACAGGTAGGCGAAGGGGCCCTGGTGGGGCCGTTCGCACGCCTGCGCCCCGGCGCTGAGCTGGCAGAAGATGCCCATGTGGGCAATTTTGTGGAGCTGAAAAAGGCCCGCCTGGGCAGGGGGGCCAAGGCCAATCATCTGAGCTATCTGGGCGACGCCACCATCGGCGAAGGGGCCAATATCGGCGCTGGTACCATTACCTGCAATTACGATGGCAAACACAAGTATCAGACAGCCATAGGCCCGCGGGCCTTCATCGGCAGCAATACAGCCCTAGTGGCCCCGGTACGGGTCGGTGAAGGCGCGCTGGTGGGGGCAGGCTCAGTCATCACCAGAGACGTTCCTGACAACGAAATGGCCGTTGCCCGGGGCAGGCAGAAAAACCTGCCGCGCAGGGGGTAGCCCGCACAGGCAGGCTTTACCGCAGCAGGTAAAGCCTGCCTTACTCATCAAAGCGCATGCGCTGCAAGGTATTGGCCCGCGCAGCCAGCAGCTCGGCCACTATGGCTACGGCGACCTGCTGCGGGTTCTGAGCCCCTATGGGCAGACCTATGGGGCAGCGCACAACGGCAAGCTCTGCCAGAGGCACACCTTCCTCACGCAATATGTCGTATATGGAGTCCCGCTTGCGGCGGCCGCCCAGCATGCCCACATAGGCGGCCGGGCTTTCCAGGGCCTGGGCCAGCACATGGCAGGAAAGTTCGGGCTCGCGCGTCATGACAGCCACATAGTACTCCCGTCCGATCCCACAGGTCTCCACCAGATGGTCAAAACCCGGCAGACGCAGGCAGCGCCGTGCCACAGGGAAGGCGCTTTCCAGGTCATTATCGTCTTCCGTGTCATCATCCACCACATCTACCAGAAAACCGCACTGCCGGGCCAGCAGGGCTGTGGCCCGGGATTCGGGGCTGTCGCCGCAGAGCAGGAGTACCGGCGCGTCCGGCAGGATGTCCTCCTGCGCGTCCGGTCCAGACGTGTCTGCCGCAGGCCGCAGGTCGTCCGTGGCGCTCTCTTCTGAGGGGGTCAGGTCCAGCCGGTCCAGCGTGTCCTGTCCGGCCGGGCTGTGGTCAGAAGACTGTTTTTCATGGTCAGTCATGGTTTTCCTCCCTGCGGTAACCGCAGCCTTTGACCGGGCAGACAGTGGCAAGCCCGTCACGGCTTTTTTTCTCTACCAGATAGGGCGAGCCGCAACGGGGGCAGGCCTCGGGCAGGGGCCTGTCCCACAGGGCAAAATCACACTGCGGGTACTGGTCACAGGAGTAGAATATCTTGCCGCGCTTGCTGCTTTTTTCCACCAGAGCGCCCTTGCCGCAGCGTGGGCAGGGTACGCCGGTAGAAAAGGGTGCCGCATGGTCGCAGTCCGGATAGCCGGTGCAGGCGATGAAACGGCTGCCTGTGCGGGAGCGTTTGATGACCAGGTCTTTGCTGCAGCGCGGGCACTGGCCCACTTTTTCGTAGTGCGGCTTTTCAGCGGCTACGGCCTCCACGCTGCCGTCTTCGGTGCGGACAAAGTTGCTGGTATAGCGGCATTGCGGATAGCCGCTGCAGGCCAGAAAGGGGCCGCTCTTGCCGAATTTGATCAGCAGGGCCTTGCCGCACTGCGGGCAGTCCAGCCCGGCGGGCAGACCGCCCTTGAGGCTCTGCATGTTTCTGGCGGCCGCTTCCAGGGTTGGATTGAAGTCAGCCATGAAGGAGCGCATGAGATCGACCCAGTTCTCCCGGCCTTCGGCTACCTTGTCCAGGTCTTCCTCCATCTGAGCTGTGAAGCCGGTGTCCATGAGCCGGGCAAAGTGACCGGTCAGCTGGTCGCAGACCACCCGGCCCAGGTCTGTGGGGATGAAGTGGCGCTCGCTGAGGCGGGCATAATCCCGGTCCTGCAGGGTAGAGATGATGGCCGCATAGGTGGAGGGCCGGCCAATGCCGCGCTCTTCCAGCTCACGCACCAGGCTGGCTTCGCTGTAGCGGGCCGGCGGCTGGGTGAATTTCTGTTCCTTTTCCAGCCGTTCAAGGGTAAGGGCCTGCCCTGCTGTCAGCGGCGGCAACTCGCTGTCGCCTTCTTCCTTGCCACGCGGCAGCACAGCCAGAAAGCCGGGAAAGAGCAGACGTTCGCCCCTGGCCCGCCACTGCGTGTGGGCGCAGACAATCTGCGCCGTAGTGTCATGAAAGCGTGCACCAGCCATCTGTGAGGCCAGAAAGCGTGCCCAGATGAGGCGGTAGAGATTGTACTGCTCCGGCGGCAGATGGGCTTTGACCATATCTGGGGTGATGTGCACATCTACAGGGCGTATGGCTTCATGGGCATCCTGTGCGCTGCCCTTGGTTTTGTATACGCGTTCCTTACCGGGCAGATAGTCCTGTCCAAAGTTTTCAAGCACGAAGTCTCTGGCAGCCTGCCGTGCTTCGTCGGCTATGCGGGTTGAGTCTGTACGCATATAGGTAATCAGGGCGGTCAGGCCCCGTTCACCCAGCTCCACACCTTCATAAAGGCGCTGGGCGATGTTCATGGTGCGCTTGGCTGTATAGGAAAGGCGCTGGTTGGCTGCCTGCTGCAGAGTAGAGGTGATGAAGGGCGGCTGCGGTGCGCGTTCGCGCTCTTTTTCTTCCACCTTTTCCACCACAAAGGGCTGGCCGTGCAGCGCATTTTCCAGCTCCTGCGCCGCCTGTGCATTGCCGATAACAGCTTTCTTGCCAGAGATCCTGGCAAGCTCGGCCCTGAAGGGTGGCGGGCTGTCGGCGGCAAGATGCGCCCTGAACAGCCAGTATTCTTCCGGCTTGAAGGCCTCTCGCTCCAGTTCGCGCTCCACTATGAGACGCAGGGCTACCGACTGTACCCGCCCTGCTGAGATGCCACGCTTGATGGTCTTCCAGAGCAGAGGCGATATCTTGTAGCCTACCAGCCTGTCCAGTACGCGCCGGGCCTGCTGTGCATCGAAAAGATGGGCGTTGAGCTCGCGTGGATGCTGCAGGGCATCTTTGACGGCTTTGGCCGTGATTTCATTGAACTGTATACGCTTGATCTCTCTGGCCTTGTCGCGGATGAGTTCAGCCACATGCCAGGCTATGGCTTCGCCTTCACGGTCCGGGTCAGGGGCCAGATAGACGGTATCGGCCTTGGCTGCAGCTGCTCTCAGCTCGCTGACGACATTTTTTTTGTTTTCGATGACCTCATACTGCGGCGTAAAATCATGTTCTTCATCCACGCCGAGGCTGCCTGCGGGCAGGTCACGCACATGCCCTACGCTGGCCTGCACCATATACTGGGAGCCCAGAAATTTTTTGATGGTTTTCACCTTAGCCGGAGATTCCACTATGATCAGCTGTTTGCCCATGCGCTGTCCTCGACCACGGCCTGTCTGTGGCTGTGGCTGTGATTTTGTAAGGGCAAGATACGAAAAAAGTTTGCGGCGTCAAGTGCGGTGATGCCTGCGCCTGTCGTGATCCGGCTGGACAGCAGCCCGAAACTGGGCTAAAAAATATAAAAGAAGGTAAAGTTTGCGTTATGGATCGTATATGTCGTTTCGTTCCTCTCCTGCTCCTTGTCTGTCTGCTGGCTGCCTGCAGCGGTAAGGCCGTACCGCAGGGAGCGGATGCTTCCGAGGCTCTGTCTAGGGTGCGTGTGACAGGCGGGCAGAAGGTTCATGTGGCAGTCAGTGGCGGTGACAGCGCACTTAATGAAGATCTGGCATCCATGCTCACGGCCTACATACAGAGCGAGCGGGGTCTGGACCCGGTGGACAGGGCTGAAGGGGCCGGGGTGCGTATTCGTGTGTGTATAGAGGATGTCTTTCCCCTGGGCAGTTCCAATGCCCCTGTCAGCGCGGGGCAGACCCTGGCCGGGGCCACCACTGGTACTGTGCTGGGCGCACTTCTGGGTGGCTCCATCGGCGAGGGGCGGCACGGCACTGCATGGGGGGCCGGGGCCGGTCTGCTGGTGGGTCTGGGCACGGTTTTTCTGGACAGCCAGGGCAGCTGCAAACTCTGGGGCATGCGTGCCCTGGTGGGCATACGCAACGATGGACGCACGCCCGGTGACGATGACATGCGCCCCCTCACTGTCAGAGCAGAGGGTAAGGACATGGACAGGGCAGCCATACTGCCTGCCCTGGAAGACAGGCTCTGCATGGAGATCGTCAACGCTCTGCAACCTTCATGACCTGGAGGGGCTATGCCGAAAACTGTTCTGGCGGTATTACTGCTGTGCCTGTCTCTGACGTCGGCCTGCATACGTCAGGTCGGGCCTGATGATATTGATGTCATGCGCTCCGGACAGCTGGACTGGCAGGCCGATGCCGAGATAGCCCGTGTGGTCTATGTAGGGGCCCGCGATGAAAGCAGACATGTACCTCAGCTGCGTGCACTGGCTCAGTCCTGGCTGGAGCGCAAGGGCTATGCTTTGACCGAAAACCCCAGCATGGCAGGCTATATCGTTCAGATCACCCTGCTGGCTGCTGGCCCGGCTGATGCGGAAAGCCTGCGTGCTGTGGTAGACAGCGGTTATGGCAGTCCGTCCCTTTTTTCGGGCCAGGGCGCTACGGCTCTGCTGGCTGATGTACTGCTGGTGCAGCGGCGCATACCAAGCCACAAGCGTCCCAGCCGGGCGCGAATGAAAAATGTTTCCCGCCGTAATGCCGTGGATAACAGCCGATTGCGCATCGGCCTGCTGTTGCGGCGCGAGCTGCGGCAGGATGCCGACCTTCCCAGCGTCTTCGCCGAAGTATTGGGACGGGAGATCAGTATGGGCATCCCTTTGCCCGAAGCTGACGAAGCCCGGCCAGAGCCTGATACACAGGCTGGTTCACAGTAGGCTGGCATGGTCTGAGCTGCCTGTCGGATATTTGGCATCAGCGCAGATACCTCCTGTATTTCCGCAGTATTCCAGTCTTGGCACTGTCTTTGCTTCTTTTTCCTTGCCCTTCGTATTCCCTGTGATCAGGGAGCGAGAGACGCATGAGGAGGAAGCATATGCCATATTCGTCCTGGATGATACGGCCACCGAGTGAACAGATGAACCAGACTGCCGCAGCCCATCGGCGTGCGACCAGCACGGGCGGCGGGGATGCCTCTCGTTTTGCCGCTTTCATCAATGCCGGAGCCGATGCTGCTCCCCAGCCGACAGGCCCTGCACAGGCCCAGCCAGCCATCCTGCCTGCAGGGGGCAGCCCTGTACTGGCCGGGCGTTCGCCCAGTGATCTCATGCGTTTTCAGACCCTGACCCGGGCTCAGGCTGACATGCGTCAGACGCAGGCGCTTGATGGTATGATGCAGAGCCTGGCAGGTAATGGCTCTACCCTGGATCTGGCCCGCAGTATGGGTCAGGCCCGCCATCTGCGTCGTATGACCTCTGCTTTTGACAACCGGCTCACAGCTCCGGGTATGGGAGATGTACCGCCTGCAGGCGCGCATGCGGCACGTCGTCAGAAGGCCACGCAGGAAAAGCACAGTGAGGCCATGGGCTGCCTTTCTGCCCGTTTTGAGTCCGGCCAGGAGGGTATTGCCGCCATCGGCTATGACCGCAACGGCGGAACATCCTATGGCAAATATCAGATAGCCTCACGTGTAGGCAGCATGAAAAAGTTTTTGAGTTTTCTGGATGAGCAGGCACCGGATCTGGCAAAGCGGCTGCGTGAGGCCGGGCCTGCCAATACCGGCAGCCGGCGCGGGGCCATGCCCAATGAATGGCGGGCCATTGCCAGAGAACAGCCCCAGCGCTTTGAAGAACTGCAGGAAGATTTTATCCGCGAAAGTCATTACAAGCCT
This sequence comes from Desulfovibrio sp., assembly GCA_017396005.1. Lineage (GTDB taxonomy): Bacteria > Desulfobacterota > Desulfovibrionia > Desulfovibrionales > Desulfovibrionaceae > Desulfovibrio. Next base: position 69,884 of record JAFQNG010000058.1, on the reverse strand, counting down.
GCGGTGGCTGCCATTGCCGAGCGGACCGGCCTTGAGGTCGATACCCTGTCTCCAGTCATGCGGGAAGTCATCTGGAGTACGGCCGTGCAGCATGGTCCGGCAGGCGCTGCCCGGCTTTTCGACAGGGCTGACAGCCTCAGCGGCAAGCCTTCCGAGCCTGGTTATGAGCGCAAGCTGATCAGCAATGTCTATAAACTGCGGGCAGGGCAGTTTGGTTCTTCCAGTGCACAGGTGCAGGCCGCCGTGCAGAGCCGCTTTCGTGAAGAGCGTCTCATGGCGTTGAATATGCTGGACGCCGGCAAGAATACGGCTTTGGCATGAGCAGCGTGAAGGGCCGGTCGTGGCTGACGTTCTGCTGCTGAATCTGACCCGTTTCGGCGACCTGCTGCAAAGTCAGGCTCTCATCCATGATCTGCACGACAGCGGGCATCGTGTCGGTCTTGTCTGTCTGGACAATTTTTCTCCGGCCGTGCCACTCCTCCGGCATGTAGACAGGGCCTGGCCTCTGCCCGGTGGTCGGGTCATGGCCCTGATTGAGCAGGACTGGCGTCAGGCTGCTGCCTTCATGCTCAATCTGGCCCACAGCATACGCCATGAGGGCAGTCCCACGCATATCATCAATCTGACGGCCACATTACCGGCCCGTTTACTGGGCAGGCTCCTGGCCCCCACGCCTGATGCCCTCATGGGTTTCGGTCTTGATGCCGAAGGCTTCGGTTATAATGAAAGCGTCTGGCTTTCCTTTCTCAGCGGTGCCATACGGCAGCGCCAGAGTACCCCGTTTAACCTTGTGGACATGTTCCGCATGGCCGGCAGCAGCCTGCTTGCTTCTGGTGTGGCGGCACGCCCGGGCAGGAACAGCCTGCAACAGCCCCATGCGGCTGCCTGTGCCCGCGCACAGGAAATTTTGGCAGCAGCCATGCCAGACAGTGGTCGGCCTCATGGTTTTGTGGCCCTGCAGCTGGGGGCCAGTGAGGCCCGCCGGCAATGGCCCGTAAGCTCTTTCGCCGCTCTGGGGGATACTTTGTATCAGGCGGCGGGTCTGTGCCCGGTTCTGCTGGGCACATCGTCTGAGAGGGCGTTGGCCGAAGCCTACGCGGCAGCAGCACAAGGCCCCTTTGTCAATGCCGTGGGCAGCACAGACATCCCGACGCTTGCGGCACTGCTGACAGAATGCCGGCTGCTGGTCACCAACGATACCGGCACCATGCATTTGGCCGCCGGTCTCGGTGTGCCCTGCCTGGCGTTCTTTCTGGCTACGGCCCAACCCTGGGATACCGGGCCTTACCTGCCTGGCTGCTGCTGTCTGGAGCCTGCTCTGTCGTGCCATCCCTGTGCCTACAGGCGCGCCTGTACTGATGACCATGTCTGTCTTGAGTATCTGACGCCCGGCCCGGTGGCAGAGCTGATTCTTGGATGGCTGCGCAGTGGGCACTGGGAAGACGGCCTGAACCCTGAGCTTTGTACCCGGGCGCGGGTTTGGAAGACAGAGAGTGATGTTCGTGGTTTCGCGGCAGTACGTTCCCTTTCTGGCCATGATACGGAAGAGCGTACTCTCTGGCTGGCCTGGCAGCGTTTTTTCTGGTGTCGGATTCTTGACGAAATGAGTGGAGCCAGCCCGGGCAGCATGCAGCAAAACATGCCTCTGCCCTGCCCGCAGAGTGTGCGGACTCAGGTTGTGCCCGTGCTGTATCAGACAGTGCGCCTGCTGGACCTCCTGACTGAGCAGGGCCGCCTGCTGGGCAAAAGCGCTCAGGCCGGGCAGCTTTTTCTGCGTAACTGCGAACGGGTGCAGGATATTCTGGGTGTCTGCCAGCCGCTGGCCTCTCTGGGCTTTTTCTGGCGTGAGCTTCGGCAGGAGCGTGGCGGCCGCATGGATGAACTCCTGCAGTTTACCGCACAGTTGTCTGCACATCTGCGTTTTTGGGCAGCCGCTCTGGAAGGTGACACCAAACGGGCAGAGTCAGAGCTGTTGTAATCATGGCATGACTATTGCATAGAAAATTGTATTGTCAGTAAGCGCTTTGCGCATAGAAAAAAATTCCCATGCGGATCAAGGAGGGGCAGATGATCATCGTTGACGGCTGCAAAAGCGAAAAGGAGCTTTCCGCTTTCGCCAATCTGGAGGAAGTTCTGACCGCAATCATGCAGGATGAAAAGATGTCTGGCCGCGTGGTCACCGATGTTCTGGTCAATAACGAACTCTTTTCGGAAATATATCCCCATCAGGCCGAAGATATGTCCTGCGAAGGCCTTGAATCTGTAGAAGTGCGCACCATGCCCGCAGACAGGATGGCTGTGGATATTGCCGCTGAAATGGAAAAGGTGGCCCGTATGATGGCCAGCGGGGCCAAGCATGTGGCCAGGCTCTTCCGTGAAGCCTCGGATGCCGATGCTCTGGAGCTTCTGCAGGATCTGTTGGATGTCACCCGTGACTTCATGGCCATGATTGGCCTTCTGCGTGACAAGTTTGCCGGCGGCGCTGATGAGGATTTTATTGCCAGAACGACCAAGCTGACAGATCTTGTTTCAGAAATGAGCGATGTGCTGGAAAACGAGGACTGGATATTGCTGGCCGACCTTCTGGAATACGAATTCATGCCGCAGTGCGAAGAATGGCAGGCCTTCAGCGAACGTCTGCATCAGGTCATGGCTGCTCAATAGCGTGTGGGGGAGGGTATGAGTCAGGCGCTCCATCTGCTGGACAAGGCTTTGGATCTGGCCCGTCAGGAACTGTCAGCTCTGAGGGGAGGTGCGTACGAACGCGCTGTGGAGCTGGCTACACAACGCGGCGAAATGACCAATATGGCCTGGAGCCATCTGGAAAGCAGCAGCTTTGAGGAGTATAAGGCGCGTCTCAGGGAACTGGAGCGTTATCAGGCGCAGCTCACCGAGATAGCTACTGCCGCGCGGGACCGCATTCGGGCAGGTCTCAATCAGAGCCGGCAGGAAAAGAAGCGCATGCGTGGTTATCATCAGGCTGTGAGCTACGCACTTCAGTAAGGGCAGATATCTGAACAGCAAAAAAGCCCCGGCCGTCACTGACGTGGCGCCGGGGTTTTTTCAGGCATTGTAACAAACTGTCAGCGTTGCGCCATGCCTTTCTGCATGGCCTGGCGTACGGCCGTGACCCTGGCGGCAATGTCAGTGGCCCCCACCAGCTCAGAGACAAGAGCGCAGCAGCGTGCGCCATGGGCTGCCACATCGGCGATATTGTGCTCCTTGATGCCGCCAATGGCCACAAAGGGCAGGTCTATATGGCGGCTCACCCAGTCCAGATAGCTGAAGCCCACCGGGGGGACTACGTCTTCCTTGGTCTGTGTGGCAAAAATGGGCCCTACGCCAATATAGTCTGCCCCGGCCCTGACGGCACTGAGGGCTTCTTCCGGCGCATGGGTAGACAGGCCGATGAGCATGTCAGGCCCTACCAGACGGCGAACTTCGGGCACAGGCAGATCTTCCTGACCGATATGCACACCGTCAGCCCCTGCCAGAATAGCGATGTCAATATGATCGTTGACGATGAAGCAGGCCCCGGCCTCTTCGGTCATACGGCGTAAAAGGCGGCACTCTTCCAGCATCTGGCCGGCTTTGAGTTTTTTTTCACGGTACTGCAGAATGCGTACCCCGGCCCCCAGCAGGGCCTGAGCCACTTCAGCCAGAGGGCGGCCCAAGGAAAGGCGGGAGTCGGTAAGAGCATAGAGATCTGTCTGGCCGGGCAGGATAGCGGGCATGGTTGTCTCCTTATGATTTGCAGGCTGCCCAGAGGCGTCGGAGGCAGCTTTGCAGAAAGCGGGCCGGGTGAAATGAGGTGTGTACCAGCTTCTGGGGTAACTGGAAGCCGCTGGCGTCAAAGTCTTCTGGTCGATGCAGGGGGTAGATGATGTGCCCCAGGGCCTTGCGCCGCAGAAGGGCCGCCCCCAGGGGGGTGCCGTCAGGCGGCAGACCCAGCACGGCACAGAGGCTTGCATCCAGAGCTGCGGCATGGCTGCTGGCCCCTAGCAGCCCAAGGGCAAAGGGTTGCCCCCGGCTGGGGCCGGTGATGTGCATGGCCGTAATGCCGTCGGCCAGAGCCGCCACAGGCGGCAGGGCTGCCCAGAGTGCAGCCAGGCAGTCGGCGAAATAATCGGGATCACGCCCCTCACGGGCATGGATAAGGGCCTTGCGCAGGCTGCTGACGCAGCCGAAACAGTTTTTGACAGCCAGGGTCAGGCGCATCTGACTGTGGGCCTTGACCCGGGGGATAGAGAGGATGAGATCACTTTCCATGGCCTGTCGGGCCACCATGAACGAGGTTTTCTGCCCCTGCTGTAAAGGCAGGCGCACAGCTACAGGTCTGTTCAGGCCTGTCACGCTCAGGCCCAGGGGCCGCAGGGCTTCGGTGAGACCGATCTTCTGAGCTACGGCCTCGGCCCGGCCAAAGCCTGGGGAATCACCTACGTTGACCCTTGCCCCGTGTTCCAGCAGCCATGTGCATGCAGCAACCGTCACCGCAGGTGTGGTACAGGCCAGGGGGCGTGGCATGAGCAGGTTGGGCTTAACAAGGACGCGCTGCCCTGTGCGTACGCGCAGACCGCTGTGTTCCAGAACGTTGAAGATCTTTGCTTCAAGGTCGGGTGCCTGATAGGAAGGGCAGTGCTCTAGGGCCACAGGTTGGGCATTTTGCATGGCCGTACTATGCCGTGCCATGCCGGCCTTGTAAAGACGGGCTTTTCAATATGTCTGTCTTGCCGTATGCTTACGGCTGCGGCTCACGCCATATGGCGCAGCCTTTGTATCAACGCCCAGGGCGCCGCCCACTGTCTGGCGGCTTTTTAAGGATATACGCATGCCCTTTTCTTTCCAAAGTTTTTTGCTGCATTTTGTTTTTTGTCTGGCGCTCCTGACGCCCTGTACGGTATCGGCTGCCCAGAATACGCAACCCTCTGCCGCAGGGCAGACACTTCAGGCTGACAGTGGATCGGAAACTGCAGATCCTGTCATACCAGAGGAGGATCTGGCCGGGAAGGAGGCCTGGGATGTCGTCTGGGCCGGACAGCGCAGTCTGCTGGAGGAGGTGAGCAAAAGCACCCATCGTTTGAGCGGTAATTTCGGTCGGGAGGTGGACAGCCTGACCGGTCGCATCCAGCCCTATGAAGAGGATGCCCGTCGTCTGCTGGTGCTGGCCAATACCTTCAAAAACTGGCCCAATCCCATGGAGGCTGTCAGCCGCCGCATCTCAGCCACCATCAATCAGCTGGAGCATGTGCTGGAACCCGTACTGCTGGCCCGGCGTGAGGCCCAGAGCCTGCAGGAGCGCATCACCTACATGAAGGACAGTCTGCCTGAAGATATGGACACTGCCCAGCTCAGCCCCGAGATGCAGACCTACGTCAATGGCATCACTGATGCGCGTCTGCGTCTTGCCGCTGTGCTGGCCCAGTACGATGCAGCCCTGGCCCCATCGCAGGCTCTGCTGAAGCGGCTGGAAAAGAGCCTGCACAGTATCGATGCCAGTCTGCCTGTACTCTGGAAAGACTATTATCTGCAGCGGCCCGTGCCCTATCTGAGCCCTACAGCCTGGGAGGATTTCGGCCAGCAGATGCGCAAGTCCTACAATGGCATGCTGCTGCGTCTGCCGGTGGAGATCCCCACTACCAGAGCGCAGTGGTTCACGGCCGGGGTACGCTTTTGCCTGGGCCTTGCCCTGACCTCGCTTCTGACCCTGATCTGCTATCAGCGCTGGGGCTCGAAAACCCCTTCGCCCGTGACCAGACATATCTTCACGCGCAGTCTGCCCTGGCTTTGCGTAGGCCTGGCCTTTACTGCCAGTTCTCTTTCGGCCGATGGCGAGTTTTTCCGTACATTCCTGGGGCTGGGCAATATCTGTCTGATTATGGCGCAGGTCATGCTGGCCTGGGATATGCGTCTGCTGCATCACCCCGAGGTTGCTCCCGGCCCGTCACCGCTTCTGCTGGTCATCCCGCCAACGCTCTGTTCCTATGTGCTCCTCTATCTGCCCATGACCCAGCCCTTGGCCCTGCTGATCTGGACAGGCCTCATCTGTCTGGCGCTTCTGCTCCGGCGGTATCGGGCCCGGCGTGACTACGGCCCTCTGCAGCTGGAGCCCGGCCTGCTGGATATCGATGTGGTGGTACTCTGGATCTGTCTGATCCTGAGCCTTTGCGGCCTGCACATATACAGTCAGATATTCTATCTTATTTTTATCTCCTGCTCGCTGGCCCTGCAGCTGAGTCTGGGCGGCATGGCTCTGGTCAGCTCTTTCCACGAGCGTCTGCCGCAGGAGGGGGCGCGTGCCGCCATGGCCCGACTGGCCCTGGCTCTGGCTGCACCTCTGGTGCTGGTCATTGCCGTAGTGGGTGTGCTTCTGTGGGTCTGCACGCTGCCCGGCGGCATCTACCTTCTGCGCGAATATCTGCTCAAGAGCGTCAGTGTGGGTGAAACACAGTTCAATGTCGTTCAGGTGCTGATGATCATCAGCGTCTTTTATCTCACGCGTACTGCCGTGAGTATGGGGTCGCGTTTTCTGGCCAAATTGCCCAAACAGGGGCTGTCTATGGACGCAACGCTCATCCCCCCCCTGCAGACGGCATTCACCTATACGCTCTGGGCCTTTTTCGGCCTTTTTGTGCTGCGCTCTCTGGGTATGGAGCTGAGCAATCTGGCCATGGTGGCCGGTGGTCTGTCTGTAGGCATCGGTTTCGGTACGCATACCATAGTCAATAACTTCCTCTCCGGTCTGATCCTTATTTTCAGTCGCATCCTGCAGGTGGGTGATGTGGTGGAGCTGGGCGGCGTCACAGGCAGAGTACGTAAGATCAGCGTACGAGCCACTATGGTAGAGACCTATGACAATGCTCTTATCTATGTACCCAATTCAGAATTTGTGGCCAGCCGTCTCATCAACTGGACGCGCAACAGCCGTACTGTACGGCGGGAAGTGACTGTGGGTGTGGCCTATGGTTCAGATACGGAGCTGGTCACCAAGCTGATGCTGGGCGTGGCTGCCGCTCATGACGGTGTGCTCAAGTATCCCACGCCTACCGTGAGTTTCATGGCTTTCGGTGCCAGCAGCCTGGATTTCACGCTGCGTTTCTGGGTGCGGGATTACGATGAGGGCACTGCTACGGCCTCAGATCTTCGCATGAAGCTGGACAGGCTCTTCCGTGAGCACAACATTGATGTGCCCTTCCCGCAGATGGATGTACACATCAAAGAAATGGCCGTGTCTCGCCCGGTGCCCATACGTAATGCAGCAGCGCGGCTGTCCCGCCGTCGCCCGGTCTTGCCCAGAGGGCGTCGCGTTGTGCGGCGGGCAGGCAGAGCAGAGGAGCCCGCCCCGGACAGGGAAGATTATACGCAGACAGCCTGATACACAGGTTCTGACGTCTGGTGCAGCCGCTCTCGTGGCGGCTGCACTAAACATTTCAGTCAGATGGCCGATAGAGCAGGCAGGAGCGTTTTTACGTTCCTGGCAGGGAAAATTTTTCTTTGCATGATTTTTGCATAAAGTTCTTAATCAGGTATCAGCAAGAACTTTTCGCAGTGAGAGGCAGGTATGTCCATCAGTATTTCCGGTTCCAATTCCATCAGTGGTCTGAGCGGCAATGACACCAATTTTGACAAGGTGCTTGAGCAGCTCAAACAGATAGAATCCACTCAGCTGCGGCGCCTGGAAGCCTGGAAAAGTGACTGGAATCTGCGCTACGAGGCCTTTGGCCAGATCATTGATCAGGTGCAGGCCGCCAGCAATATGCTCTCCTCCCTGTCCAACAAGAACAATTTCGTCACCAAGAACGTCACCTCCAGCAATGAGAATATCGTTACGGCCGTAGCCAATGCCTCGGCCCAGGACGTGCAGCATGCCATCAATGTCACCCAGGTGGCCAGCAATGCCATCTGGGCCAATATCGGCCATACCTTCGGCTCCAAGGATGACGTGATCAATACGTCCGGCTCTACGCAGAAATTCGAATATACGTATGCCGGTAAAAGGTATTCGGTCGACATCCCCAACAAGACCACACTGGATTCCTTCGTCAATCTGGTCAACAACGACGTGAACAATCCCGGCGTCAAGGTCAGTCTCATTCAGACCGGCTCCGGCTACGTTTTTCAGGTAGCCGGTAAGGACACTGGCTCTGCCAATGATCTCATCATCCATAATACCGGCCTGGTGGGGATGGATGCCACGGGTACTTCGTCTACCTGGGTTACCAATAATGCGCTGAATCTGACCGAGGGGGTTACCAATCCGACACAGTATGTTTTTGATGTTGTGCTGGACAGCGGTGTATCTAAATCCATCACTATCCGTGGTGATGCTACCGCGCAAGAGGTAGTGGATGCGTTCAATAATGCCGCAGGTGGTATTTCGGCCAGTTTGGATAGTACTGGAAATTTGATAGTTGCGGGTGTGCAATCATTTACTCGTCGTACTGCCGCTGATAGCGCATATAAAGCGGCTGGCCTGAATGTCCGCGTAGGGAATCTTAACGAGGCATTGCTCTCAAGTAGTTCTAATGAGGAGCTGACTTTTTCTGTCCTTATGAATAATGGCAAAACCCGCGAGTTTACCATATCGGGTGGTGCCAGCAAGAAAACATTTCTCGCTCAGCTGGCTCAGGCCACACAAGACAGTGACACTGTTGATATAGGTATGGATAGTGATGGGTCATGGTCTATTAATTTGAGTGGTGTAACCTCCATTAGCCAGACTAGCGGTACAGATGCATCCTTGGCCTATACTTCTGAAAAGTATGATGGAACAAAAAAAGATGATTACTTGATTGCCAGTATCAGCGGCAATACTACATTGACCTTTGGTACCAATGATAGCGATGGTACTGATAATATAAGTATAACAGACAGACTCTCAGATGACGAGCAGGCGTTGCGGTACACGCTTGTACGCAATGATGGTAGTGCTGTCTATGTGGATTTTAGCAGTGAAGAAGTAAAAAACGGCGCTACTTATAAAGACCTGTATGTTAGAATAAAATCAGTAGCACAAGATAAGGGAATCGCTTTTATAGAAGATGGCACTAATCAACTGACGCTGAACGGAATCACTTCATTTCGCCTGACTACCGGTTCGGGAGCAATGGCTGGTATTACGGCCGAAACAAAGTCCTCATTCATAATATCTAAAGATGATATTTTTTATACAGATTCCACTGGAGCAGTGCTTCTAGAAGAGCCACCAAGCCTCCAATATACCATCACCCTCAATGATGGTAGCGAACGCAAGGTAACTGTTGACAGTGGCAAGACCATGAATGAAGTGATCAGTCAAATCCAGGGTGAATTGACTGGCACAGGTGCATCGGCTCGGCTGGTAGATGCCAATGGCGCAGCTTGGGTAGACGAGCAAACCTCTGGGGCGGCCTATCTTGAGTTCCAGAATGTTCAAAGTGTTACTGGCCCTGGTATCAGAGGACAGGTAGCTACCTCTACCAACTGGAGCATACAGCGCGCGGCCAATGCCCGCTATCAGATAGACAACTGGCCGTTGGAGATGGAATCCGAGACCAATCAGGTCAGTGATGTCATTGAAGGGGTTATCTTCAGCATACAGGATACAGGTGCGGCCCGTATTTCGGTCAGCACGGACGTGACTTCGGTGGAGCAGTCCATACAGAACTTCCTGGACGCCATCAATTCCGTGTTGCTGACCATCAATGAGCTCACTGCCTATGACGAAGACAAGGAGGTCACCTCCAATGACCCCAATGACATGGGCAATGACAATTACAGCGCTTCGGGTCTGACCAATCAGAAGGGCAGTCTGCTCACAGGCAACTACGGTGTGCAGCTTTTGAAGAGCCGTTTCACCAGTCTGCTGACCTCATCGCCTGCCGGTTTCCAGAGCCGTACCACGGCAGAAGACATCCTTTCTGGTGATGTGCTGGCCACCCTGGCCAACCTGGGTATCAAGATGGACAATACCACCACCAGCGATACCTACGGCTTCTTTGTCATTGCGCCGGCTTCGGGCATTGCCGAGCTGCAGAACATGGATGCCGAAAACTATAACAATATGATCACCAACAACCTGGAAGCCGTGGTGGACTTTTTCTGCGCCAGCGGCTCGGGTTCTTCCTCTACCTCAGATTTCCGCTATGGCAGCCATGTGGAAGGCATTACCAAGGCCGGTGTCTATGATGTGGAATATGAGGTGGACGGCAACGGCAATATCACCAGCGTTACGGTGGGCGGCGTGGAAGCCACACGCGACACCAGCCAGCCCGGCTATTATTACAGCGTGGCTTCCGGCGATGCCCGCGGTCTGTCCATTCTCATCGATAACCTGGAGCCGACTACGCCGGGGAATCCTCATAAGGGCCAGGTACGCATCAAGGAAGGCTTGGTACAGACGGTCAACAATTTCCTCAAGGCTGAGCTGAACTATACGGACGTCAATGTGCCGACCAACGCCTCCCCGCAGGAATACGCCGATGCCGTGGCTTTGAAGTCCAAGAACGGCGCCCTGATGGTTTTGCGTGAGAACTACAGGAACATCATGGAAAACATCGACGCCAAGATCGAGAAGGAGCAGTACCGTATCTCGGTCTGGGAGTCGCGACAGAAGCAGATTTTCGCCAATCTGGAGACCCTGCTGGCCCAGTACGGCGAACAGCAGAAAACACTGGAATCACAGCTGGCCCAGCTTGGCAATGGTGATTAGCCATACGCGCAGCAGCAGAGCGGCAAGGACAGATATATGAACAAAGCGGCCAAGGCCTACTTTCAAACCAGAGTCAGCACCACGGATCAGGGGCAGCTTCTGCTCATGCTCTATGACGGGGCGCTCAACTTTCTGCAGCAGGCCCGTGAAAAGATGCTGGCCAAGGATTATGCGGCCAAGGGCATACTTATTTCCAAGGTTATTGACATCATCAATGAGCTGTCGTCTTCCCTGAATATGGAAAAGGGGGGCAGCCTGGCGACCAATCTCAATAACCTCTACTTTCTCTGTACAGCCCGACTTCTGCAGGCCAATCTCAAGATGAGCGTGGAATCGCTGGACAGCGTGGTACAGATATTGAGTGGCCTGCGCAGTGCGTATGCTCAGATTATCGAAACCCCAGAAGCTCGTCAGGCCTCAGCTGAGATAGCGGGCCGCATGCAGCCCAGGGCCAGTCAGCCCACGCACCAGCCCCTTATGACCAGCGCACCCGGCTCTGCTGTGCCCCGTGCCCAGGCTCAGGCTGCCTATGGCCGCACTGCCCGCCAGTCCGGTCTTTCGGTGCTGCCGCCTGTCATGCCGCCACAGACGGCAGGGCAGAGCCCGGCCCCTGCCGCAGCCCGGCCCGCACAGCAGCAGGCACAGACACAAAATCAGGCCACAACGCCGCAAGCACCACCACAGGCGGATGCCACAGGGGCCCATGTGCAGGATTTTGTGCCACCCCTTACGCCGCGTATGCCCAATCCTTATGCAAAGTTCACCAAACAGTAGTAAGTGTAAGGGCTGATTTTTTTGCGCCGCTCCTCTTCTGGGGCGGTTTTTTTGTCTTTTTGCGCTGACTGTGATTTCAATCACAGTACAGAACTTGCTTTCCGGCTATCTGTAGCCATCATCCCGGCAGGGGAGGAAAAGGAGAAAACATGTTTTGTAATCAATGCGAGCAGACCGCCAAAGGCCTGGCCTGCACGACTCTCGGTGTATGTGGCAAAAAGGCCCCTGTGGCCGCTCTTCAGGATGAACTGGTCTACATGCTGCGACATCTGGCTGCACAGGTACTCAAAAAAGCGTCCAGCGGTGCAGAACTCGGCGATGTCTGCGACTTCATGTACAATGCCCTGTTTTGTACCCTGACCAATGTCAACTTTGATGAAACGGCCCTGCGTAAGGTACAGGCCGAGACGCTGGAGCGCATCCGTGCCCTGGGGGCTGAAGACGCGCAGGCTGATCTGACGGCCTACTGGGCTGCCAGAGCTGAGGCCAGTATACGCCCTGACCGTTTCAGCCCTGACGCCAATGTGGCTTCTGCTATGCAGATAGTGCTTTTTGGTCTCAAGGGTGTGGCTGCCTATGCAGATCATGCTGCCCGCCTTGGGCAGCGCGACCCAGAAGTCTGCCTGGCCCTGTGCCGGGGCCTGGTGGCGGGCAGTCAGTGGGATGGCGAAAGCCGTGACCTGGAAGGCTGGCTGGCTCTGGCCCTGGAATGCGGCAAGACCAATCTGCGCGCCATGGAGCTGCTGGAAACAGGCAATACCGAAACCTTCGGTCATCCTGTGCCTACCCCGGTTTCTCTGGGACAGCGCAAGGGCAAGGCCATACTCATTTCCGGCCATGATCTGCCTGATCTCCTGGCCCTGCTGGAGCAGACCGAAGGCACGGGCATACAGGTCTACACCCATGGTGAGATGCTGCCTGCCCATGCCTATCCCCGGCTCAAGGCTTTTGGACATCTGGCCGGCCATTACGGCACTGCCTGGCAGAACCAGCAGAAAGAGCTGCCTGTCTTCCCCGGCCCGGTGCTTTTTACTACCAACTGTATACAAGACCCGCGTGACTACGGCCACAAGGTCTTCACCAGTGGCAATGTGGGCTGGCCTGGCTGTACGCATTGTACAGGGCGTGATTTTTCTGCTGTTATCGCCAAAGCGCAGGAAATGGAAGGCTTCAGCCAGGACGTGCCTGGCAAACAGGTGCTCACGGGCTTTGGCCGCAAGACAGTGCTGGAGGCCGCACCTCTGGTGCTGGATGCCGTAGCCAGGGGCGATCTGCGCCATATCTTCCTTGTGGGCGGTTGCGATGGAGCCCGGCCCGGCCGCAATTACTATACGGAATTTGTGGAAAAAACACCGCCTGATACCCTTGTGTTGACCCTGGCCTGCGGTAAGTTCCGTTTCTTTGATAAGGATCTGGGGCAGCTCGGCGAGCTGCCGCGCCTGCTCGACATGGGGCAGTGCAATGACGCCTATGCGGCAATACAGGTGGCAGTAGCCCTGGCAGACGCCCTCAAATGTACGGTCAATGACCTGCCTTTGACCCTGGTACTCTCCTGGTACGAGCAGAAAGCCGTGAGCATACTCTTGACCCTGCTGGCCCTGGGTGTCAAAAATATCTGGCTTGGACCGAGCCTCCCGGCTTTTGTAACCCCAGATATACTCGATGTGCTGGTGGAGCGCTGGAATATCCGCCCTGTCAGCGAAGTGGACGCAGACATGGCGGCCATGCTGGGATAATGGACTGCCGGGGCAGAGCTGCCCCGGCTTTTTTCATAAGGGACAGGGCGTGTCTGATCAGAAAAATCTGCAGGCTGTGCTGCAGGCCCTGCATAACGGGCCTTTTGCCGCACTCTCTGAAGAGGAGCGCGGCAGGCTGGCCCGCTGTGCACGTCTTCACTCTTTTGCCAAGGGTGATTTTCTCTATCGTGAAGGGCAGGCCAGTGCAGACCCGGCTCTGCTGCTGTCTGGTCTGGTACAGTTGCTGCGCAGTGCTGCCCGTGGCCGTGAATGTATGCTGCATCTGGTACGACCTGGTCATGTGCTGGACGCCGGTGTACTCTTTTATGAAGGGGGCCTGCCCGCCTCTGCCCTCGGCCTGACAGAGGGGCGTCTGCTCTGGCTGGAGAAAGGGGCTGTACTGGCTGTCCTGCAAAGCAATACAGTTCTGGGGCTGGCCTTTATGGCAGCCTTTGCTTTACGGCAGCGTCTCTTCATCCATAAGCTGGCCGGTTCGCAGGGGCGTATCTCTGCATCACGCCGGGTAGCTGCCTGGCTTCTGCACCGTGGTAAAATGGAAAAAAGCGATGTGCTGCAACTGGATGTCAGCCGTGAAGTACTGGCCCGGCTTATGGGGCTGAGCCGTGAAAGCCTGAGCCGTGAATTGAGCCGTCTGGCAGGGCAGGGCCTTATTAGTGTAGAGAGGCGTCGTATCGCCCTGCTGCAGAAAGAAGCCCTGCAGCGCCTGGCTGACAGTTTCTGATGCAAAAAAGCCCCTGAAGCAAACTCCAGGGGCAATCTGATGGGTATTGGGAAAACGCTAATCCAGGCCCATGGCCTTGCGTATCTTGCTGGTAGCCTTCTTGACTTTCTCCAGCGGTCGATCTTCCTCGGCAGATTCGAATTCACGCAGCAGTTCTTCCTGCCGGCTTGTAAGGCGGGTAGGCGTGAGTACCACAATCTGCACCAGTATATCACCTCGCTGACGACGGCCGGGGTAGGGCAGACCTTCGCCGGGCAGCCGCAGCAGAGCGCCGCTTTGCACGCCTCTAGGTATCTCCAGCGGCAGTGGACCGTCCAGGCCGGGTACTTCTATCTTATGGCCAAGAGCTGCCTGTACGAAGCTGATCTCCTGCCTGAAGATCAGATCCTGTCCTTCACGCTGCCAGCGTTTGTCCTGCTCAACGGTAAGCACCACATAGAGGTCACCGGGGGGGCCGCCGTGTACGCCGGGTTCCCCTTCACCGCGCAGACGCAGACGTGTGCCTGTGTCAACACCGGCAGGCACGCGTACCGTCAGCTCGCGTGTGTCGGATATGGCACCCTCGCCCTTGCAGCGCGGGCATGGCTTGCTGATAATCTGCCCTGCACCGTGGCAGGCCTGACAAGGCATGGCTATCTGGAAAAAGCCCTGTGAGCGGCGTACCTGGCCTGTGCCATTACAGTGACGACAGGTCTCAGGCTTGCTGCCCGGTGCTGCACCACTGCCCTGACAGTCGGGGCAGGTGACGCGCTTGGGCAGGGAGAGATTGATCTCTGCCCCCTTGGCTGCCTGCTCAAAGCTGACGGTAAGGCTGTAGCGCAAATCGGCCCCGGCCATGCCGCGAGCAGCCGCACGGCCGCCGCCAGCAAAGCCGAAAAGATCGCCGAAAATGTCACTGAAGTGGGCAAAAATGTCTTCACTGCTGCCAAAACCACCGGTGCCGCCCTGTACGCCGGCATGACCGAAGCGGTCATAACGGGCACGTTTGTCCGCATCGCGCAGCACTTCATAGGCTTCGGCGGCTTCTTTGAACTTCTGCTCGGCTTCAGCGTCGCCGGGGTTGTGGTCAGGGTGGTATTTCAGGGCCAGCTTGCGGTAGGCACGCTTGATTTCGTCCTCTTCCGCATTGCGGCTGACCCCCAAGATCTCGTAGTAGTCACGCTGGCTCATGGTTTAAGCGGCATCCTTGGGTTGTTCCGGTAAAAAGCCTAACCTTCGCCTGCAGGGGCAGCCTGCCCTTCAGGCAGAGGGGTGTACAGGCTTTTGTCGTCAGGCATGACCTTGCCTGCCGCGATCTCGCGCAGGGCGGTGACGACTTCCTTATTGCGGGACTCCAGCAGGGGGTCGTAGCCTTCGCGGTACTGGCGTACCCGCTTGATGGCCATCTGCACCAGCAAAAAGCGGTTGTCCACGCGCTCCTGGCAATCTTCCACCGTGATACGGGCCATAGTGCCTCCATGTATAAAAATGCTGCGCCCGACCGTGTACATGAGGGCGGGCGCTGAGCTTTGCCTGCTCAAACAAGTTATGATAGAGGTGAAGAAAATGTCTGTCAAGGGTATGTATTGAACCTTTACTGTTTGGCACATCCCTGCAAGGAGAGGATATGGCGATATATGACGTTCATCCCCGGGGCCGCTCATGAGTCGTGAAAAGCGCTCTTTTGCTCAGGAGGTCTGTGTCAGAAGTGTGGGCAGGGCCATGCAGCAGGCGGGCATGCTCTGGCCCGGCTGCAGGGTAGGGGTGGCTGTATCTGGCGGGGTGGACAGCTTTGTCCTGCTCAGGTGCCTGAAGCTGCGTCAGGGCATAGTGCCCTTTCATTTCGAGCTTATGGCCATACATCTCAACCCGGGTTTCGATGCCCGCAGCCATGCTGCGCTGCTGCCCTGGCTGGCCGCTGAGGGTATTGCTGCCCACATTGAGGTGACTGACCACGGGCCACATGCCCATTCTGAAGAAAACAGGCGGCGTTCGACCTGTTTTCGCTGCTCCTGGCTCAGGCGCAAGCGTCTTTTCGAGTTGTGTGCGCAATACGGGCTCACACATCTGGCCTTGGGGCATAATGCCGATGACCTGGTGCAGACCTTTTTTCTCAACCTCTGCCGGGGAGGGCGCGTGGACGGCATGAGCATGAACGAGCCCTTTTTTCAGGGTGGACTCAGGCTTATCCGTCCTCTGCTGCTGGTGGAGAAAAAGCATATTCTCAGGGCCGCCCGGCAGTGGGCCCTGCCTGTCTGGAGTAATGTCTGCCCCTCTGCCGGGCAGACAGCCAGAAGTGATATGGGCCAGAGCCTGGAAAGTCTGTATGCTGTAAGCAAAGATGCCCGGCGCTGTATCTTCAATGCTCTGACCCGCTGGCAACTGGAAAAGAACAGCATCCCGCCGCAAATCGAGCCAGACAGCAAATTATAAAACCTGTGTGCACATATGACGCATTGACAGCCCGGCATACGCCATCTACACTGCAATTCCATGTTATTTGGCAAGTATCATATTGTCATCTTTACGGAAGGGCGCAGCGGCAGCCGCAGTCTGCGTATGCACGGCTGGCTTGCCATTGTGGCTGTACTGCTGGTTGCGGGGCTGGTGTGTGGCAATGTTTGGCTGGTGCAGAGCTGGCTTGACTCCCGCCATCTGGGTGAAGACCTGGGTAATGCCCAGCGCCTGCTCGAAGACCAGCGTCGTCAGCTCGTCAGTCTTGCCGAAAGGCTCAGTGTCGTCAGTCAGGATCTGGTGCGAGTACAGAATTTTGATGCCAAATTGCGCCTGATGATGAATATGGAGAAAGACCCTGATCAGGTAGGCAATGAGCCGGGTGATTTTTCGCGTACCTATCTGCCTCTGCACCGGCAGGAGCTGGCTGCCCGCAAGATGCAGGATTTTCTTTCCCGTCTTTCAGAGTCTGTCCGGCTGGAAGAAGTTCTGCAGCAGGATCTGCTGCGTGCTCTGCGTACCAATCGGGATACACTTTCCTCCCTGCCGTCCATCTGGCCTGCCACGGGTTTTGTCACCTCCAGCTTCGGTATGCGTTCCTCGCCTTTCGGGCGTGGCCGTCAGCTGCACAAGGGGCTTGACATCAGCAATCGTACAGGTACGCCCATTGTGGCTACGGCACAGGGCACGGTCATTCTCTCCGGCAGGGACGGGGCCTACGGTATCTGTGTTGAGATCAATCACGGTGGCGGCATCGTCACCAAGTACGCCCATCTGAACAAGACCCTGGTGGAAAACGGCCAGTGGGTCAAGCGGGGGCAGGTCATTGGGCATATGGGTATGACCGGGCGCAGTACCGGCCCGCATCTGCACTATGAGGTGCGCCTCAACGGTGTACCGGTAAATCCTATGCGTTATATACTGGAGTAGGCACTTTTTGTGGGGGAGAGGTACAGCAGGCTGGGGGGCCTGGCTGTGTGCCATGACAGCGCGGGTTTGGCCCGCAGGGAGGTTCTGATGGCAAAGGCAGGGGATGCGTCCCTCATCTTTAAATTGCTGGCCGGCCTGATCATCGGGGCAGGCCTGGGCTTCATGGCCACAGAGTCCGTCATGGACGTAGTGGTCTCGGTACGGCATATCTTCGGGCAGATCATCTTTTTTCTGGTGCCTCTGATTATTGTGGGCTTCATCACGCCGGCCATTGTGCGCCTCGGGCAGAATGCCAGCAGGATACTTGTGGCGGCCATTGCTCTGGCCTATCTTTCTTCAGTTGGAGCGGCGTTTTTCTCCATGATGTCGGGCTATGGCATCATCCCGCATCTTTCTATAGCCACAGAAACTGAAAAACTGCGTCAGTTGCCAGAAATGGTCTTCCGTCTGGATATTCCGCCCCTGTTCAGCGTCATGAGCGCCCTGGTGACAGCACTTTTCTTTGGTGTGGGCATTGTCTGGACCAAATCCGAGACGCTGGGCAGAATTTTCATCGAGCTGGAACGCATCATGACCTGGCTTGTGACAGCAGTGCTCATACCCATTTTACCGCTTTTCGTGGGTCTTTCTTTTATGGGGCTGGCCTATGAGGGCTCGCTGTCGCGGCATCTGCCCATCTTTATCACCATGGTGGCCCTGGTCATTCTGGGGCATTTTATCTGGCTGGCCGTGCTCTATGGCCTTGGCGGTCTTGTTTCTGGCCGTAATCCGGCACAGATTTTCCGTTACTACATCCCGGCCTATTTGACAGCGGTAGGTACCATGTCCAGCGCGGCTACCCTGCCTGTGGCCCTCAAGTGCGCGCGGCGTTCACCCGTGCTGAGCAAGACCATGGTGGAATTCATGGTGCCGCTGGGTGCTACGGTGCATTTATGCGGTTCTGTGCTGACAGAAGTCTTTTTCTGCATGACCATTAGCCTTTTGCTCTACGGCACACTGCCCTCATTGGGTGCTATGCTGCTGTTTTGCGTGCTGCTGGGTATTTTTGCAGTGGGTGCCCCGGGTGTGCCTGGTGGTACCGTGGTGGCTTCGCTGGGCATTGTTACCGGTGTGCTGGGTTTTGATCAGACCGGTGTTGCCCTGCTCATCGCCATTTTTGCCCTGCAGGACAGCTTTGGCACGGCCTGTAATGTCACCGGTGACGGTGCTCTGGCTCTGATACTGGAGGGTATGTTCAATCGTAACGGTGAGCTGGGGCCCATGCAGGATCCTTCGGGAGACAACGCCAACAGGCCAACGGCATAGCCGTTCATCTGCCTGAAATAAGGATAAGGCCCCCAATGCCTTTGGCATCGGGGGCCTGTCTGTTCAATTCCGGCTTGTGGCCGGCCTGTTAACCGAAGCCGATCATGGGCCAGTAGATCAGTACGCCAAGCACACTGACCAGGAGGAGGGTGAGACACCAGGGCACAGCTACCTTCACGAAGTCAATCTGCGAGAAGAAGCCCGTGCTGTAGGCAATGATGGTGGGCGGGCAGCCGATGACCAGCATGATGAAGGAGGTGCTCATGGGCGAGAGCATACCCACGGATTCCACGCTCATGTTCATGAGCGAGGCCATGGGCAGGGTGATGGGCAGGCTGAGGGCCACTGCCGCAGAGTTGCTCATGATGCTGGACAGGGCAGAGCCGAAGAGGCCCATACCGTAGTAGGTAACAAACTGGCTCTGGCCTTCCAGGAGGGGCAGTACCGAAATGGCCAGGAATTTGCCCAGGCCGCTGGAAAGCATGGCCGCGCCAAGAGACACGCCGGAGCCAAAGACGATCCAAGATTCCCAAGGGAACTTGTCGCAAATGGTCTTGAAGCTGACCCAGCCGGGGGCGCAGAAACCGAAGAGAGCCAGAGCAGCCACAACGGTAAGATGCAGCTTGGTCAGGTCACCCAGGAACCAGAGGATGAAGGCGGCCACAAAGACCAAGGCCACGCCCTTTTCAGCCGTGCTCATGGGCGGCATGGTCTCGATCTTCACGGAAGCGGGCAGTTCCTTTTCCTTGGGGCGGAAGATGAGATAGCAGACCACCCAGGTGGCAATGGCCGTGAATATGGAAATGGGGAATTCGATCATCATGTACTGCAGGAAGCCGATGTGGATATCCACTCCAGTGGTGTCCTTGATGTACTTGGTGGTGATGTCCACGGCTAGGGGGCAGCGGCCGCCGCCCAGCAGGGTGCCGAAACCGCCGGCAGACGAGGCCAGCGGGATGAGGATAATGAAGAATTTGCTGAGATTGTTGCTGTTCTTGGCCGTGATGCCCATGGCGGCAAAGATGGGCAGAATGGCAAAGAGCATGATGATGGTCACCGTGGCGTCATGGAAGATGGTGGCCAGCATGGTGCAGGTAAAGGCGATGAAGAAGCTGAGTTTCTTCACATTGGTGCCCGCGAACTTCAGTATCCAGAAGAGCAGACGCTTGGCCAGTCCCACCTCATTGAGCACCACGCCGAACATGATGATCATCATGACGAACATGACGGCCTGGTTGGCATAGGGTGCCCATGCGTCTCTGGTGGGTGTCACCTTGAAGGCTATCATGCCTGCCGTGGCCAGCAGGGCGGTGATACCGATGGGGATGGCCTCGGAAACCCAGAGAAAGATGACCGGCACGAGAACGGCGGCCAGACGGTGCCCGGCCGGGGGCAGCTCGGCCGGTGTGGGCAGTATGTAGACAAAGATGCCCAGGGCAAGGGCAATGGCCAGCTTGATGATGACAGACTTGCCGTTGAACTTTGCTTCCTGAGATTCTTCCACGGCATCAGGGGTCATGGGAGTTGCCTGTTCGCTCATAAAAACTCCGATTCAGGTGATGGCAGGTTATGAGACAGGAAAGAGCCGGTTCAGCTGTCCAGTCCTTCCTTGACCTTTTCCACAATGGCACTGTACAGCGAGGGCATGTCCAGCACGCCCACGAGATTGCCCTTGTCGTCTGTGACGAAAAGGTTGTTGTGCCTGCGGAGGACGAAACGGTGGAAGGCCTCGTTGAGGCTTTCGTTTTCATTGATCATCTGAATCTGTGAGGGCTTGCGCACCATGTCGCGCACCTTGTGGGTACGCGCGATCTGTATCAGATTGTCCCACGGCGTGGAGGCGCTTTCCAGTCCCTGACGCAGTTTGTCGATGACATAGTCAAACTGCTCGACACGTGAGCTGGTCTCGCTGTTGATGATTTTGTCATAATTGGGTTCCATGCTGCGGATGACGTCCGCCGGAGAGAGTTTGCCGACCATCTTGCCGGCCTTGTCCTTGACAATGAGCACACGGCTCTGACGCTTGCCTGACTTGAATTCGGCCAGAGCATTGGCCAGAGCCGTCATGGCGTCCACGAAAGACGCATCAAGATCGACGGAATACATCTCCGCCGCAGGAACCATCAGGTCCTTGATAGAACGTCGATACATAAACATCCTCCTAAATGCTGCATATGCTTTGATCAGGGTGGTATTGTCGGTTTTTCCCCCTACCGTCGCTACCGCCAGTCCTTGTCAGGGTAAACCTCCTTTGCATAGCTGAAAGTGGCATTATGCCCTGCCTGTCTGTGCGCCCTTGAGCGATCTGATCAGACATGAAGATTCAAATATGGTTATTTTTTTCACAATCGTATACTTTTTAGGCGTTGTCAATGAAAAATGTAAAAGGATTATACATAAAAAAATTATACAAATCTGGAACAGAAAATGGCCTGAAGATGCTCTTCAGGCCATGAGGGCGGCGTATGGCCGTAAAAGGTGAGACAGGAGGGTGTTTTTCAGGAGGGAAGGTAGTGACGGCCGTCAGGCGGCCGGGCAAAGTCGTTTGACGTTATCGGTCAGAACACCGTAGAAGGCAGATACGTCCAGCACGCCTACCAGATTGCCTCGGGCACCAGCGACAAAAAGATTGTTGTGTCTGCTTTTGGCAAAATGATGTACAACCTCATTGAGATTGTCATTTTCGTTCACAAGCTGATCCTTACCGATTTTTTGCATGATATCGCGTACCTTCACCGTACGGGAAAGGCTGCCCGCTGTATCCCAGGGCAGTGAGTCCCTGCGTTCCTGCGCAAGGCAGCTGTCGATAACGCAGTGCACGCGGCCAAGGCGGGCATCGTCTGCCCCATGTGCCATACGATTGGCAGGGGCTTCCATGCCACGCAGGATGTCTACGGGCGTGAGTTTGCCCACCATGCGGCCTGTGGAATCTGTGACCAGCAGCACACGCGAGCTGCGTCCGCCATGGCGGAAGGCATCCACCACTTCACCCAGGGCCAGAATGGCTTCCCCAAGGGAAGCATCGGCACTGATGGAAGACAGTTCAGAACAGGGTATCATTATTTCCTTGACTGTGCTCTGGCTCATATGTTTCTCCCTTTTGGCGTTTGACGTATGATATTCTACGTTTCAAAGCCGGGAGGAGCCATCAGGAGCTTCCTGATTTTGGAGCACACTCTTGGGGATTTTTCCTATGGGAGGCGTTGTCCTGCCCGCAGGGCTGGCCTATAGGAAAGGCGTCTCGTCTTCCGCGCGCGTCTGCGTCTCCTCCTGCTGACGCAGCCAGTCCAGTAAAACGGCGTCAGGTGCGGCCAGGCTGTGCCCGTCCTGCGTGGTGTGTATGTGGGCGTGACCCTGCCAGTAGGCCAGGCTCTGCAGCGGGTCCAGCAGTTCGTCAGACAGGCCCAGTACGAGGAGGCGGGGCAGGGCAGTCGTGCGCGGGTCAGAAAAGACGGCGTAGCTTTCACAGGCGGCTGCGGTGAACTCCCATTCCTCCCCGGTATGGAAATGTCGTTGTCGCCCCACAAAGGGTCTCAATGCATCATGTGGTCTGATGACAGGATTGATGAGGGCGCAGGGGCAGTGCAACATGGTCGAAAGCTGCGCAGCATAAAAGCCGCCCAGAGAAGAGCCTGCCAGAACGAGTGCTGCCCCTGGATCTTTGGAGCCAGCACCAGTTATCGTTGCTATTTGACCTTGCAGGAGGGCGAGATTATCGGCAAAGTAGCCGCCGCTGGGATATTCCAGCGCTGCTGCCAGGGGAAAAACCTCGCGCAGCAGGCCGAAGGTACGGCTGGCCGCACTGGAGTTGAAACCGTGTATGAAAGCAAGCATGCGCCATGCTACCGCGCCCGTGAGCCTGATGCAAGGGGCATGTAAATACAGGAGTAAAGATGAATTACTGGCTGTTCAAGACAGAGCCGGGCTGTTTTTCCTGGCAGGATCTGGAAAATGCTCCCGGGCAGATAACGTCATGGGATGGCGTACGTAACTACCAGGCCCGTAATTTTATGTGCGCCATGCACAAGGGGGATCTGGGTTTTTTCTACCACAGCGGGAAGACGCCCGCCATTGTGGGGCTGGTGGAGGTCTGCCGCCAGGCCTATCCCGACCATACAGCCCTGGACCCGGAAAATCAGCACTTCGACCCCAGGGCCACGCCTGAAAAACCCATCTGGCACATGGTGGACGTACGTCTTGTGCGCCCTCTGGAACGGCCACTGACGCGCAGGGCCCTGTCTGTCTGCCCTGAGCTTGCGGGTATGGAGCTGCTGCGCCGTGGCAGTCGTCTGTCAGTGCAGCCGGTGGAGGCTGCGGCCTTTGCTTTTATCTGTGCGCTGGCAGGATGTTAAAAGACTTTGCTTGTCATACCAGTATGGGGCTTTCTTTTTTCTGAGTGCTTTGCTACTGTAAAAATGAAAAATTTGTGAAAAAATGCTATTGCCCTGTATATACCCGCGCTCTGGCAGCAGACGCTGCGGCGCGGGATGTTACTTCTGGCAGCAGCAGTAAGGAGGATTCATGGTAAGCCAGGCGCTGATCAAAGATTTTGAAGCCCTGCTCGGCAAGGAAAATGTTCTTACCTCAGTAGCCGATCTTCAAAGTTACTCCTATGACTCTGCGGTACTGACGCCGGTGACGCCCGCCATGGTCATACGCCCCGGCACTACAGAACATCTGGGACAGTGTGTCAAAAAGCTCTATGACGAGGGCATTCCCATGACTGTGCGCGGAGCGGGAACCAACCTTTCAGGTGGTACCATACCCGACAGCACTGACACAGTGGTCATTCTGACCAACGGTCTGAACCGTATTCTTGAAATCAATGTCAACGACCTTTATGCCGTGGTGGAGCCGGGCGTGGTCACGGCAGACTTTGCCGCTGCTGTTGCCAGGAAGAATCTTTTCTATCCTCCGGACCCCGGCTCTCAGGCTGTTTCTACCATTGGCGGCAATATTTCTGAGAATGCGGGCGGTCTGCGTGGCCTCAAGTACGGCGTCACCAAGGACTATCTCATGGGTATCGAATTCTTCGATGCCACGGGTGAGCTGGTCAAGTCAGGCTCGCGCACGGTCAAATGCGTCACCGGCTACAATCTGCCGGGCATGATGGTGCAGGCCGAAGGTACTCTGGGGGTCATTTCGCAGGCCATTCTCAAGCTGGTGCCGCCGCCCAGGGCGTCCAGGGCCCTGGTGGCTGTCTTTGACGAGCTGCAGAATGCTGCCGAAGCTGTGGCAGGTATCATTGCCGCCCATGTGGTGCCCTGTACGCTGGAATTTCTCGATAACAACACCATTGTGCGTGTGGACGATTTCACCAAGGCGGGCCTGCCGCGCGAGGCGGCAGCCATGCTGCTCATTGAGGTGGACGGTCATCCCGCCCAGGTGGAAGACGATGCTGCTGCTGTAGAACGAGTGCTCAGGGCCAACAAGGCTTCAGAAGTGCTGGTGCCCAGGGATGCGGCCGAAAAGTTCAAGCTGTGGGAAGCCCGCCGCATGGCCCTGCCTGTGCTGGCCCGCTGCCGGCCCACCACAGTGCTGGAAGACGCCACTGTGCCACGCTCGCAGATTCCGGCCATGATGAAGGCCATCAACGAGATCGCCCGGAAATACAGGCTGGAAATGGGTACCTTTGGCCATGCAGGCGATGGCAACCTGCACCCCACCTTCCTTTGCGACAGGCGGGATCACGACGAATTCCAGAGGGTGGAGGAGGCCATCGACGAACTGTTCGATACCGCCATCAAACTGCAGGGCACGCTGTCGGGCGAGCACGGTATCGGTACGGCCAAGGCCAAGTGGATGGAAAAGGAAACCTCTCGCGGTACCATACTCTTCTCGCAGCGTCTGCGTCGAGCTCTTGACCCCAAGGGCCTGCTCAACGCCACAAAGCTGGTGGGGATCTAGACATGAACAGCCTGTCCCAACTGGCCCGGCGCCTTATGGCGCTGGATGACAAGATCGTTGCCTGCATGCGCTGCGGGCTGTGTCAGGCCGTATGCCCCATGTTCGGGGCTTCCGGCTATGAGGCAGACGTGGCCCGTGGCAAGCTGGCCCTCATCAACAATCTTGCCCATGAAATGATACAGGACCCTGAGGCAGTGGCCGACAAGCTGGGCCGCTGCCTCCTGTGCGGCTCCTGCCAGGCATCCTGCCCTCCCGGTGTGCATATCATGGACATCTTTGTGGAGGCACGCGAGGTGGTCAACGCCTATCTGGGCCTGCATCCGGTCAAGAAGATGGTCTTCCGCACCCTTCTGCCCAAACCGGGGCTGTTCAACTTTGCCATGCGCGTGGGTGCCACCATGCAGGGCTGCGTTTTCCGCAAGAGCAAGGATGCCCAGGGCACTGTCTGTGCGCCCATGCTGGATTTCATGCTGGGCGACCGTCATATGCGGCCCCTGGCCAAAAAGCCTCTGCACGCCCGCTACGGCAGCATCAGCGAGGCGCGTCGACCGGGTGGACTGCGCGTGGCCTTTTACCCCGGTTGCATGGGCGACAAGATGTATGTGGATATGGCCGAAGCCTGCCTCAAGGTGCTCAGACACCATGAGGTGGCGGTCTTCATGCCTGCCGGTCTGGCCTGCTGCGGCATTCCTGCACTTTCATCGGGCGATGCCGACGGCATGCTCAGGCAGATGCAGGTCAATCTGGATCTGCTCAATCCAGTGGCCTTTGATTATCTGGTGACGCCCTGCGGCTCCTGCACGGCCACCATCAAGGAGTACTGGCCGCGCTATGCCAGCCGGCTGGACGAGGCTGCCGCAGAGCGGGCAGCCAGAGTGGCTGCCAAAACCATGGATATCAATGCCTTTCTGGTAGACGTACTCAAGGTACAGGCTGTGGAGCCGGCAGCCAACGCCACAAAGGTCACCTTCCACGACTCCTGCCATCTCAAGAAGTCTCTTGGCATCTCGTCACAGCCCCGTACACTCATAGGGGCCAACTCAGCCTATACCCTGCAGGAAATGGCCGAGGCTGATCGCTGCTGCGGCTGCGGCGGTTCGTTCAATCTCTTCCATTATGATTACTCCCGCAAGATTGGCCAGAGAAAACGCGATAATGTGGCTGCCAGCGGGGCAGAAGTGGTGGCTACTGGCTGCCCGGCCTGCATGATGCAGCTGGAAGACGTGCTCTCGCATAATCAGGACAATGTGCGCGTCAAACATCCGATAGAGATATACGCAGAATCTCTGTAACAGCGACGGCCGGGCCATACCCTGGCCTGGCCGTCCTGAGGCCGCCGGTGAATACGGCAGAATTGTTGCATATTTTGTTTCCAATCCTGTTGCAGCTTGAGAACAAGCGTGATAAGGAAAACAATATCCCTCATAGGGAAGGAGAAGATTATGCCCCCCGTGAATCAGGAACTGGTCGAGGCCTTCAGCGCCAAGGCCGCACTCGTCAACGCCGTGGTGCAGGAGCTGCCCAGCATGGCCGCAGCCCTGCAGTATGTGGTGGATGTCTGCGAAAAGAAAGAGCCGGCTGAACTGCTGGCCGATGAGCCTGGTGTTGCCAGGGGCCCCTTGGGGCCCAATAAGATGCCCACCCGTGTGCAGCGTGTAGTGGCAGCACCTGATCTTGGCGATGAAGATTTTTCCGTTCTGGAAGAAGCCTGCAAGGCCAAGGGTTTTGCCTGTATCCGTAATGGTCTGCGCAAGCATCTGGCAGGTATTGATGTGGGCTTTTCGTGCGCTGAGCTGGGTGTGGCCGCCAGCGGCACATGCCTCATGAATACCGACAGTGAAGATGTGCGCCTGGCCGGCATGATCTCTGAAACACATATCATTCTGCTGCGCAAGTCCACCATCTATCCTGACCTGCCCTCCATTGCGCAGATTATGCGCCAGCGTATCAATGCGTCGTCTGCTACCTATACTACACTGATCACCGGCCCCAGCCGCACTGCCGACATTGAGCGCGTGGCCGCCGTGGGCGTGCACGGCCCGCTGGAACTGCATATCATTCTCCTGGAGGACTAAGGCCATGCATGAAGCGCCCAAGAATCTTTCCGATTACCGCAAGCAGATCGACGATGCTCTGCAGGACGATTTTCTGCGCCGTACCTTGGATACCTTTGCCGTGGCTTACCGCGCCAACCGTGAAGCTGTCTTCAAGGAAGTGGATGAAAAGGCCCTCATCAGCCAGATAGCTGACGCCAAAGACAACGCCTGCCGTCATATGGAAGAGCTCTTCCAGAAATACAAGGAAGAAGCCGAAAAGCGTGGCGTCATCGTACACCGTGCTGCTGACGCCAAGGAAGCCAATGACATTGTCATCCGTATTGCCAGGGAGAACAATGTCAAGCATGTGGTCAAGTCCAAGTCCATGACGGCTGAAGAAATACAGCTGAATACCGCTCTGGAGGCCGAAGGCTTCATTGTGGACGAAACAGACCTTGGTGAATGGATCATTCAGCTGCGGCACGAGGGGCCATCCCATATGGTCATGCCTGCCATTCACCTTTCGCGCTATCAGGTAGCTGACGATTTCAGCAAGGCCACCGGCGAAAAGCAGGATACAGACGTGCAGAAGCTGGTCAAGGTGGCCCGTGTGCAGCTGCGCCGCAAGTTCATCACTGCAGACATGGGCGTTACGGGCTGTAACTTTGCCATTGCCGAGAGCGGTCTGGTGACCACAGTGACCAATGAGGGCAATGCCCGCATGGTCACCACACTGCCGCGTGTGCATGTGGCCATCGCCGGTCTGGACAAGCTGGTGCCCACCATTGATGATGCCCTTACGGCACTGCAGGTGCTGCCGCGTAATGCCACGGCCCAGCGCCTTACGGCCTATGTTTCGTGGATAGCCGGTGCCGGCCCCTGCGAATCTGCCGAAGGCGGCAAAAAGGTCAGACATGTCATCTTTCTTGATAATGGCCGCTCCGAAATTGCCAAAGATCCCATCTTCTCGCAGATTTTCCGCTGTGTACGCTGCGGGGCCTGTGCCAATGTCTGCCCGGTCTTCCGCCTGGTGGGCGGTCACAAGATGGGTTATATCTATATCGGCGCCATTGGCCTCATTCTGACCTATTTCTTCCACGGTAAGGACAAGGCAGCCGTGCTCTGCCAGAACTGTGTGGGCTGCGAAGCCTGCGCCAATGTCTGCGCCGGTGGCATTGATCTGCCGCGCCTCATCCGTGAAATACGTGCCCGTGTTACTGAAGAGCAGGGTGGCGGCGTGGCCGCGCTGCTGGGCTCAGTCATGAAGAATCGCAGGATCTTCCACAGCCTTCTCAAGTTTGCCAAGCATGCTCAGAAGCCCTTTACCGGCGGTGCGCAGTTCCAGCGGCATCTGCCGGCCATGTTCCTGGGCAAGCACGGCTTCAAGGCCCTGCCTGCCATTGCGGCACGGAGTTTCCGTGATCGCTGGGCCGATATCAAGCCCCAGGTGAGCAGGCCTGACATGAAGGTGGCCATCTTCAGCGGCTGCGCACAGGACTTCATTTATCCTGAACAGCTGGAAGCCTGTGTGAAGATTCTTGCTGCCAGAAATATCGCTGTGGACTTCCCCATGGAGCAGACCTGCTGCGGCCTGCCCCTGGAAATGATGGGCCAGCGCAAGATCGCCATTGATGTGGCCAGGCAGAACATCCGTGCCTTCCAGAAAGAACGCTATGACGCCATCATTACTCTGTGTGCCAGCTGTGCCTCGCATTTGAAGCACACTGTGGTCAAGATTGTGGAAAATGAGCGTGACATCAGCTCGCAGGCACAGGCATTTGCCGACAAGGTCACGGATTTCAGCTCCTTCATGCATGACAAGCTGGGTCTGACCGCGGAAGACTTCAACCAGTCTGACGAAAAGGTCACCTATCATGCCTCCTGCCATCTGTGTCGCGCACTGAAGGTCAAGGAAGCCCCGCGCGCGCTCATTGCCAGCGCGGCCCAGTATGTGCCCTGCGATGAAGAAGAGGTCTGCTGCGGCTTCGGTGGCAGCTATTCGGCCAAGTTCCCCGAAATTTCCGCACAGATTCTGGAAAACAAGCTCAAGCGTGTGCAGGCCACTGGCGCTACCCGCCTGGTCATGGACTGCCCCGGCTGCGTCATGCAGCTGCGCGGTGGTGCGGAAAAGCAGGGTATGGATATCAAGGTACAGCATCTTTCAGAGCTGCTGGCCGCCAACCTCAAACCTTAGTGTTTTGAACGGGATGAACCAAAGGGGGCACCCCGTTTCACATTTGGTCGGCTTACGGCATTTAGGGGGGAATATGGGCTGGATTTACAGAGCTCCTGTTCAAACTAAATGCCGTGTCGTACACCTTTAACTGGATAGGAGGCGTCTATGTCAATTGGAATGCTGGCCCTGCTTGCCGTCATCCCCATCGCTGTGGCCCTGGTGCTCATGGTGGGTCTGCGCTGGCCCGCCACCCGCGCCATGCCCATGGCCTGGCTGGCCTGCGTCATCTGCGGCGTTCAGGGCTGGGGGCTTGAGGCCAAATACCTGGCCGCTCTTTCCCTGCAGGGCGTGGTGGTAGCCATTGGTGTGCTCATCATCGTCTTTGGTGCCATTCTGATTCTGTACACGCTGGAAGAAAGCGGCGGTATGGAAACCATTCAGTACGGCATGCAGAACGTCAGCCGTGACCGCCGTGTGCAGACCATCATCATCGGCTTCATCTTTGCCGCCTTCATCGAAGGCGCTGCCGGTTTTGGTACGCCTGCCGCCCTGGCCGCGCCCCTGCTCCTGGGCCTGGGCTTCCCGGCCATGGCGGCAGCGGTGCTCTGCCTGGTCTTCAACTCCGTGCCTGTTACCTTCGGCGCCGTGGGTACCCCGGTCATCGTGGGCTTCAGCTTCCTGAAAACGCCTGTCACCGAAGCGGCCAATGCGGCTTTCCCCACCTATGAAGCCTTCTGCAAGGTCATCGGTGAATGGTCCACCATCATGCACGCCCCCATGGCCTTCATCATCACCACCTTCATGCTGGGCATGCTGACCCGTTATTTTGGCCCTGAAAAGAGCTGGGCCATCGGCTTCCGCGCCTGGAAGTACTGCCTCTTCTGCGCCGTGGTCTTCCTCATTCCCTACATTGCCTGTGCCTGGCTGCTGGGCCCCGAATTCCCGTCCATGCTGGGCGGCCTCATCGGCCTTGGCATCATTGTCTGGGCCACCAAGAAGGGCTTCTGCGTGCCCAAGGATACCTGGAATTTTGCCCCTGTTTCTCAGTGGGACGCCAGCTGGACCGGCACTGCCCCTGCCAGCACCAAGACCGAATTCCAGGCCCATATGAGCCAGTTCCAGGCCTGGTTGCCCTATGTCATCATCTGCGTTCTGCTGGTCATCTCCCGCATTCCGCAGCTGCCCCTCAAGGGCTGGCTGACCGCGCAGAAGCTGGCCTTTGTTGACATTCTCGGCTTCAAGGGCGTCAGCGCCAGCATTGACTACCTCTATCTTCCCGGTACCTTCTTCATCGTGGTGGCCCTGCTGACCATCGGCCTGCACAAGATGCCTGGCACTGCTGTCAAGGACGCCTGGGCCAAGAGCCTCAAGGCCATGAAGGGCCCCACCATTGCCCTTATCTTTGCCGTTGCTCTGGTCTCCATTTTCCGCGGTTCTGCCACCAATCCCGCTGGTGTGCCCTCCATGCCCCTGGCCCTGGCCAACTTCGTGGGTGACGTGGCCGGCGGCATCTGGCCTCTGCTGGCCAACTTCGTGGGCGGCCTGGGTGCCTTCATCACCGGCTCCTGCACCGTGTCTGACCTTATGTTCGGCGAATTCCAGTGGAGCATGGCCGCCAACCTCGGCCTGCCCCGCCAGATCATCGTGGCTGCCCAGTGCGTGGGTGGTGCCATGGGCAACATGATCTGCGTACACAATATCGTCGCTGCCTGCGCCGTGGTGGGCCTCTCCGGCCGCGAAGGCGAAGTGCTGAAGAAGACCTTCATGCCCTTCGTGCTCTACGGCATCATCACCGGCGTGATCTGCTGGATACTGATTGGCGCCAATCCCACTGCCTTCTAGTTGACCATACTGCCCTCTTAACCGAAAAGCCCACCGTATGGCGGGCTTTTCGCGTCATATATGGTGGGCCAGGAAGGGGATCTGTTCCGTTTTGCCCTGCCGCACAGTATCGCTATGACAATATGCATATGCGTACTGACCTGGCTGCAGGCCGGTCCTCTGCGCTGGATGCTCCCGTAGAGACTGTCTGTTCACAGGGCTCAGAACTCCCAGGCCCCGCATCTTCTGGATGCGGGGCTTTTTTATCCGGCAGACATCAGAAACATTGGGCAGGCTCTCATGATAAAAAAGATTTTTTTGATTCAGCTGGCTCTGTTGTGAAGGTTTTCTCTATGACGTAATTGCCGATTTTTTATCCTTTTTATGTATATTCAGATGGTTATACATCATAAAAAACACTTTTGTGACGTTGTGCACGATAATGTCTGAAAGTTCAAACAAATTCTGTCTCTTGACGGCTCTGTAAAACCCTTTTATGCAGATAACATTGAGTTATCTCTTTTGTTAGTTTGACAGAAGGAGGAGGCGACCCATGCCCCATGCACGTTTTACTCACCTCTTGAATCAGCAGCGCAGCTATCTGCCGCCAGAACACGGTAAATCTTCAGCCTGGATATGCGGCGAAGAGGACTACACTGCTATCTGCCGTCAGGCCCTTGAAGATCCGCAGGATTTCTGGAACGCCCGGGCATCACTGCTGCTGCACTGGTTCAAGCGATGGGACAGAGTGCTTGAGGCCGATGAGGTCAACCATAAATACAGATGGTTCACCGGGGGCAAGCTCAATGCTGCATTCAACTGTATTGACCGCCATCTCATTTCCGGGCGGCGCAACAAGGCTGCCCTCATCTGGCAGGGTGAGGATGATATGGCCAAGCGCTGCTATACCTATCAGATGCTGTATACAGAAGTTTGCCGTATGGCCCATGCCCTGAGCTCTCTCCATATCAGAAAGGGCGACCAGGTGGCCCTCTATATGCCCATGATTCCAGAGCTGGTTATCGCCATGCTGGCCTGTGCCCGTATCGGGGCTGTGCATACGGCCATTTTTTCCGGCTATGCCGAAGGCGGGGTTCGCAGCCGCATACAGGACGCCAGGGCAAGAGTAGTAATCACGGCTGATGGTGCCATACGCGCCGGCAAGGTTAAGCCCCTCAAGGCCAACCTTGACCCTATTCTGGAAAAATGCCCTTCAGTGGCTCATGTGGTGGTTGTGCGCCATGCCGGAATTGAAAATGTCAATATGAAAGGCCGTCGGGATATCTGGTGGCATGACCTGGTGGACGACTTTACCCTCAATGCAGACTTTCCCTGTGAGGCCATGGATGCCAATGATCCGCTTTTTCTGCTGCATACCAGTGGCAGCACAGGCAAGCCCACGGGCATCATGCACTCTACCGGCGGCTACCTGACCTATGCGGCCCACAGCACACAGTGGTGTTTCGACATGCGTGATGATGATGTCTACTGGTGCACGGCTGATATGGGCTGGATCACCGGGCATACCTACGGTGTGTACGGTCCGCTGGCTCTGGGGGCTACCACCATCATGTTCGAGGGCGTACCTACCTATCCCAAGCCTGACCGCTACTGGCGTATTGTGGAGAACTTTCGCGTCAACATTCTCTATACCGCGCCTACGGTCATCCGCTCTCTCATGCGGGAAGGCGAGGCATGGACAGAGCGTTACGAACACAACAGCCTGCGCATACTGGCCACCGTGGGCGAACCCATCAATCCCGAAGCCTGGCACTGGTTCCACAAGCATATCGGAGACAGTGAGCTGCCCATAGTGGATACCTGGTGGCAGACAGAGACCGGCGGGGCCATTATCAGCCCTATGCCCTATGCCACCAGGCTCAAGCCCGGTTCGGCATGTAAGCCCCTCCCCGGTATTGATGCGGCCGTGCTGCCCAGTCCGGCACAGGACGGGGAGGATGGTGACGGGGCAGGGCATCTGGTCATCCGCAAGCCCTGGCCGGGTATGATGCTGGGTGTCTTCAACGATGAGGCCAAGTATCAGTCCTATTTTTCACGCTTTGGCTGTTATGAATCCGGTGATGGAGCACGGGTGGACGAGGATGGCTATTTCTGGATACTGGGGCGCATTGACGATTCCATCAATGTTTCGGGGCATCGCCTCTCCACTGTGGAAGTTGAGGCTGTGCTGACCTCCTGTCCTGATATCGCCGAGGCTGCTGTGGTGCCCATGCCGCATCTTCTCAAGGGCGAGGGTATCTATGCCTATGTGCTCACCCGTGATGAAGTACCCTGGAGCGATGCGCTGCGGAAAAGCCTGCGTGATGCCGTACGTCGTGACATAGGCCCCTTGGCCAGTCCGGAATACATACAGTTTGTGGAGGCCATGCCCAAGACATCGTCTGGCAAGATCATTCGGCGCATGCTGCGCAAGATAGCGGCCAATGCTCTGGAAGAACTGGGTGACACCACAGCCCTGGCCAACCCTCAGGCACTGCCGGCTATCATCCGCGGTCATCAGAACCTGTTGCAGGGACTGCCTGAAAGCGCGCCTGCAGAAGAGGGCGGGGAAGTTTTTGCTGGCGGTTCAGAGTAAAAAGTACGCAGAAAATGCCAGGCTGCTTCCCAAAGCGACAAAAATATGGTATTTTACAAACACAGAAACGGAATTTTCATGGTAAGCATCGAAAAACAAAGGAGATGCCTATGCGTTTTTCGCGGAGACAGTTTCTCAAGATGGCTGGCGCCGGGGCCCTGTGCCTGACGCTCAGTCAGCTGGGCGTTGATGTCAGCGAAGCCTTGGCCTACGCCAAAACCCTGAAGATCGAAGGCGCCAAAGAGGTTCAGACCATCTGCCCCTTCTGTTCGGTCTGCTGTCAGGTCATTGCCTATGTACGTGACGGCAAGCTGGTCTCCACAGAGGGCGATCCTGACTTCCCGGTCAATGAAGGGGCTTTGTGCGCCAAGGGCGCGGCCCTCTACAGCATGTATACCAATGATCACCGCCTGACAAAGCCTCTTTACCGTGCTCCCCACAGCGACAAGTGGGAAGAGAAGAGCTGGGACTGGACGCTGGATCAGATAGCGCGTCGTGTCAAGGATGCCCGCGACAAGGACATGATCCTCAAGAACGGGGCAGGCCAGACCGTCAACCGACTGGAAAGTATTTTCATGATGGGTACGTCGCACGCCTCCAATGAGGAATGCGCCGTCATGCATCAAGCCCTGCGCGGCCTGGGTGTTGTCCATATGGACCACCAGGCACGGGTCTGACACAGCCCCACTGTACCGGCTCTGGCAGAGTCGTTCGGACGCGGTGCTATGACCAATCACTGGATCGACATCAAGAATGCCGATGCAGTGCTCATTATCGGCAGCAATGCCGCTGAACATCATCCCGTGGCTTTCAAGTGGATCATGAAGGCCAAGGACAACGGGGCCGCACTCATGCATGTGGACCCCAAATTCTCGCGCACGTCGGCGCGATGTGATTTCCATGTTCCCCTGCGCTCGGGTACGGATATTGCCTTCCTGGGCGGTATGCTGCGCTACATCCTTGAGAAGGAACTCCATCACAAGGAATATGTGCTCAACTACACCAATGCCTCCTTCATTGTCGGTAAGGACTATGCCTTTGAAGATGGCCTCTTCAGCGGCTATGATCCCAAGAGCCGCACCTATGACCGCAGCAAATGGGCCTTTGAAAAGGGGCCTGACGGCGCGCCCCTGCGCGACGAAAGCCTGAAGCACGAGCGTTGTGTCTTCAATCTCATGAAGAAGCACTACGACCGCTATACCCTGAAGACCGTTTCTGACGTCACCGGCGTGTCGGAGCAGAATCTGCTGCGGGTCTATGATACCTTCTGTGCCACGGGCAAACCTGACAAGGCAGGCACCATACTCTATGCCCTTGGCTGGACGCAGCATACTGTGGGGGTGCAGAACATCCGCACATCTGCCCTCATACAGCTCCTGCTGGGCAATATCGGTATTGCCGGCGGCGGCATCAATGCCCTGCGTGGCGAGCCCAATGTGCAGGGTTCTACAGACCATGCCCTGCTCTATCACATCCTGCCCGGCTATATCGCCCTGCCGCAGGCCGACTGGCAGACACTGGAGCAGTTCAACAAGGCCAATACCCCGGTGACGGCCCTGAAAAACAGTGCCAACTGGTGGGGCAACAGGCCCAAGTACATGGCCAGTCTGCTCAAGGGCTGGTATGGCGACGAGGCCACGCCAGAAAACGACTTCTGCTACGGGCTGCTGCCCAAGGGCGAGAAGAACGAAGATTACTCCTACATGTATGTCATGGACAAGATGTACCATGGCAAGATGAAGGGCGGTTTCATTTTCGGCGTGAACCCCATGAACAGTTTCCCGCACACCAACAAGATGCGCAAGGCTCTGGACAATCTGGACTGGATGGTCTGTTCCGAGCTGCACCATTCGGAGACCTCTGACAACTGGCAGCGTCCCGGTGTGGACCCCAAGGCCTGCAAGACAGAAGTCTTCCTGCTTCCTTCAGCGCACCGTGTGGAAAAGGCGGGCACCATCAGCAACAGTGGCCGCTGGCTGCAGTGGTTTGACAAGGCTGTGGAGCCCGGTGGTGAGGCCCGCAACTTTGCCGATATCTTCGTACCCCTTATCAACAGGTTGCGTGCTCTCTATCAGGCTGAGGGGGGCGTTTTGCCCGAAGCCCTGCTCAAGCTGAACTGGCCCGAGAAGTTCGATCCCGAAGAATGGGCACGCCGCATCAACGGCATGTTCTGGGCCGACACCAAGGTGGGCAACAAGCTCTACAAGCGTGGACAGCAGGTTCCGGCCTTTGGGGCGCTGCAGACTGACGGCAGCACGTCTTCCCTCAACTGGCTCTACTGCGGCAGCTATACCGAAGAAGAGGGCAACAAATCCAAGCGTCGTGACCCCAGCCAGACACCGATGCAGGCCAGGATCGGTCTCTTCCCCAACTGGTCGTGGTGCTGGCCGGTGAACCGGCGAATCCTGTACAACCGTGCCTCTGTGGACGTGAACGGAAAGCCGTGGAATCCGGACAAGACCGTCATTGTCTGGCAGGACGGCAAGTGGGTGGGTGATGTGCCTGACGGCCCCTGGCCGCCCATGTCCGATCCCAAGGGCAAACTGCCCTTTATCATGAATACCGACGGTTATGCCCAGCTTTACGGGCCCGGCAGGCTGGACGGTCCCTTCCCCGAGCATTACGAACCTGTGGAAACGCCGCTGGCCGCGCATCCCTTCTCCAAGCAGCTGCGCAGCCCGGTGTACAAGTTCCATACCTCAGACATGGACGTCTTTGCCAAGGCGGCCGACCCGCGCTATCCCATTGTGCTGACCACCTACAGCATGACCGAGCACTGGTGCGGCGGCGGTGAAACGCGCAATGTGCCCAATCTGCTGGAATGCGAGCCGCAGCTCTACATTGAGATGAGCCATGAGCTGGCCAAGGAAAAGGGCATCAAGAACGGCGATGGCGTCATTGTGGAAAGTGCCCGTGGACGCGTGGAAGCCATTGCCATGGTGACCATACGCATACGTCCGTTCACGGTCATGGGCAAAACCGTTCACCTTGTGGGTATGCCCTTTGCGTATGGCTGGACAACGCCCAAATGTGGTGACTCCACCAACCGTCTGACAGTGGCGGCGTATGACCCCAATACTACCATACCCGAGGCCAAGGCCTGCTGTGTCAACATACGCAAGGCCGACAAGCTGACTGAAATCGCCTGACCGCTCACTTCGGGGCGCGCCCTTCGGGGGCGCGCCCCCCAAGGAGAAACGCAATGTCCAAGACCTTTTTGATAGACACCACGCGTTGCACGGCGTGTCGCGGCTGCCAGCTGGCCTGCAAGGAATGGAATGATCTGCCGGCCAATGAGACCAAGCAGCGCGGCTCGCATCAGAATCCGCCGGACCTCAACCCCAATAACTACAAGATCGTGCGTTTTCATGAGCACCTGGACGCAGACAACAATGTGGTCTGGAATTTCTTTCCCGACCAGTGCCGCCACTGCCTGACCCCCGTCTGCGTGGACGTAGCGGACATGGTGGTGCCTGGGGCCTTCATCAAGGACGCCGCTACCGGGGCCGTCCTTGTGACAGAAAAATGCGCACAGATCCCCGAAGATGCGCTGGAAAGCATACGTAACGCCTGCCCCTATGATATCCCGCGTTACGAACCCAAAAGCAAACGTTTCACCAAGTGCGACATGTGTGTTGACCGTCTGCGTGCTGGCCTTGTGCCCATGTGTGTCAAGACATGTCCCACAGGGGCCATGGCTTTCGGCGAACGAAAGGAAATGCTGGACCTGGCGCAAAAGCGGCTGGCAGCAGCCAGGGAGCGCTTCCCCAAGGCGCATCTGGCAGATGCCGACAGTGTGAGCGTCATCTATCTCCTGGCCGAAGAAAAAGAATATTATCATCAGTACGCCTCCTTCATGTAGAAGGCGGCTGCGGCGCGCAAGAGCCTTTGCGCGCCGCCTTTTTTCCGTGCAGGAGGACATGCGATGGTATCCAGTCTCAGCGTTGCGCAGACGCTGGCCCATGTGGCCCGGCGTCGACCGCCCCTGCAATCTGCTCTGGACGTTTTTGAACCGCTGCTTTCCTCAAGGGCAGATCTGCCAGACAAACTGGCACCCTGTTTGCGTACAGCAGGCATGACCCTGCCTGTCTGGGACAGATACCGTGCCGGACAGGGGCAAAGCCTGCTGGCAGGTCACAGTCTGCGAGGTGCAGACAACGCCATACGCAAGGCCGCAGCAAAGCTGCTGCCCCTGATCTGTGCCCTGCCTCCCTTCAGAGATTGTACAGACAACCTGCAGGCTCTGTTTTCCTGGCCTGTCCGTGCGGAAGAAAATCGGGGAACTGTTGCCGAACAGCTGATGGAAGCCCTGCTGGCTTCTGACGAACAGAGCTTCATACAGCTGACAGAACTGGCTGCCGTACCCCCGCATCTGGCAGAGCTGCCTGCGGAATTCATTTTTTCGGCTGTGCTGCGCGCGCTTACCCAGTCTCTGGCAGAACGCCCATGGGAAGAGGGAGGAACATGGCGGCATGGCTATTGCCCGTTCTGTGGTTCCTTCCCCATTCTGGCCTGGCTGGACAGGCCGGTTCAGGACGAAAAGAACGCCTATCTGGCCGGTGGGGGGGGAAAAAAACGTCTTTACTGCGGCATGTGCGGCACGAGCTGGCACTTCAGGCGTGGCGCCTGCCCGTCGTGCGAGGCAGAGGGCGACGGCGCCATGGAGATTTTGCGGGAAAGCGGTGCCCAGTGGGGCGAGCGTCTGGAGTGGTGCACCAAATGCAAAACCTACTGCCCCATGGTGGATTTGCGTGAAAGCATAGCCATACCCGATCTGGACGCCACGGCCCTGGGCATGCTGCATCTGGACATGGTGGCACATCAGAAAGGCCTGGCCCCTCTGAGAGCCTCTTTCTGGAATCATCTGGCACTGGCCTGAGGGCGCTTACGGCTTGCGCATGCGGCGTGGTTGCAGATAGTGCGGCTCGAAATAGAGACGGAAGCGCCTGGTCGGGGAAAGATGCTGCGGCCGGAGTACCGGCCCCTCAATGGCCAGAGGTTTTTCTGACAGGCCGAAAGGGAGCAGCCCCTGGAGCGGAGGCGGGCTCAGCACAACACCCAGGTCAATGACGGGCATTCTGCCCGCTTCACCGCCGGCAGAAAGCGAAGCGCGCGGCAGGGCAGGGCCCGGTTCCGGTGCTGTAGCGTTGAAAAGGCTGGGTACCGGCAGGTCGGCACTGCGCAGGACATTGAGAAAATCATTACCGGTGCGGCCTACAAAGGTCAGCAGACTCTCCCCGTCTTCTGATACCATCAGGCTCACAGGCATGGTGCCACCGTGTATGCCCATATAGGCAGGTCTGGCACCTGCAGGAATGGTTACCCAGGGGGCGTCAGCTGTTTCGCCTGACTGATGGGCAGACGCGGCATGCCCCGTATGGGCCGCATGGGAACCGTACGAGGCTGTTGGATGCAGGAGCATGCCGAGAAGAAGGCAGGATACAGCAATCTTTTTCATGGCGTGGTATAACAGCCCTAATCGCATTCTCAGGTCAGAAGAAAGCTAGTAGCTGCAGCCCCGCATGTCAAGAGACGGATAGGCAAACAACCTACGGCCTGCGCCTTCCCTGCCGTGTCGGGGAAGGCGGGTCAGCGGCAGGGGGCTGCCAGGCAGGGGCTTCCGGCGGCTCGGGTATCTGTGGCAGGTGCATAGTACTGCCCAGATAGTACAGGAAAAAATCAGCCAGGGCGTTTTGCAGGGTCTGATGCACCTTTTGGCGTGTCTCTCTGCTGATGGGCCGGCAAAGTTCTGGCAGCTCTCTGAACAGATCTGCCGGACAGGGGGCCATGAGAGCTCCCTGATCAGCATCGGGCAGATTGATATAGCGGGCCTTCTCCCTCAAGTGGTTCGCAATGGCCCGACTGTGCAGGGCAGGGGGATTGGCTCTGTCTTTACCACCGCCAATGAGCAGCAACGGCGGGTAGAAATAACGAAAGGATTCCGGCCCGAAAAGCATGCCGAAACCGGGAGAGACAGCAGCTATGGCCCGGATGCGAGGGTCGGCCAGGCTGTGGCGCAGGGGGAGGCTGCGACAGAGGGCTGTGATACGTTCTCGACCCCAGTGATTGCAGTATTCGTCCTGTGGGTCGGTCTGGGCGCACCACTGGGGCCAGTCAGTGCAGGCGGGCAATGCGCCTCCCAGCAGCAGGGCTGCTGTACCGCCTGCGCCATAGCCCAGCAAACCTATGCGTTGAGGGTCTATGCTTTGCGTCAGATCCGCATCGTTCAGCAGGGCATCAATGACGGCAGAAAGCTCTACGCTGCGGCTCAGAAGTTGCTGCCAGGTAAAACGCAGACTCATATCGTGCAGGCAGTCGCCGTTGTGCGTGGGAGCAGCCACAACAAAGCCGCAGGACGCCAGCCAGGCGGCAGTATCATGATAGCTGAAGCGTGTGGCCGGTGAGGCATGCGAGAGCAGTATGAGCGGAAAACGCCCGGCCACGGCTTTGCCGTTGCGGGTGGCGTACAGCGTCCATGGCGGATAGTCGAGCGCACGCTGTGGACGTATACCGGGGTACCAGACATTGATGTCCATCCGTAGTGCTCTGGCAGGCTGAGAAATGCCTACCGTGCGCAGGGCCACCTTGTACCGGGCATCAGAAGCAGCCCCCAGAACGGGCAGAGAACCGGCCCAGAGCAGAAGACAGCAGAAGAAAAGCAGGCAAAGCGTACGCAGCATGACATCCCGGTTGTGCCATAAGGCGGCTTAGGGTACAAGTATTCCCTGCCAGGGAGGCTTTTCATGGAACTTGCACAGTTTTTTGTGGATTTCGTGCTGCACATTGATGCGCATCTTTTTGAACTGGTGGAGCAGTACGGCCTCTGGATATATGCCATTCTTTTTCTCATAGTTTTTTGCGAGACCGGCCTGGTGGTAACGCCCTTTCTGCCGGGTGATTCTCTCTTGTTTGCCTCAGGTGTTGTTGCCGGGGCCGGGCTCATGGGCTATGGCGAGGTTATGGCCGTGCTGCTGATCGCGGGCATCCTCGGAGATGCGGTCAACTATTGTGTCGGTCGGCATGTGGGGCCGCCCATCTTTGCCCGTGAAAACCGTTTCATCAAAAAGGAGCATTTGCTCAAGGCACACTATTTTTATGAGCGGCACGGAGGCAAGGCTATCGTGCTGGCCCGCTTCATCCCCATTGTGCGCACGTTTGCACCCTTTGTGGCGGGCATTGCCCTGATGCACCCGCCT
The DNA here is from genome assembly GCA_017396005.1 of Desulfovibrio sp. Lineage (GTDB taxonomy): Bacteria > Desulfobacterota > Desulfovibrionia > Desulfovibrionales > Desulfovibrionaceae > Desulfovibrio. The sequence goes on along the minus strand of JAFQNG010000058.1, from coordinate 29,545 downwards.
ACCTTCTTCTTTTATAATGTGACAGGTTGCATACTCTGGGTGGGCAGCCTGGTTTCGGCAGGGTATTTTCTTGGCAATCTGCCCTGGGTACAGCAGAACTTCAGTCTGATAGTTTATGCCATCATCATTGTATCGGTACTGCCCATCGTCATAGAGTTTGCACGGGCCAGATGGGTCGGCAGAGAAAAGAGGTGATATTGCCGGTTCTCTCGTCAGATGTTTTGCGGCAGGGATTTGCCTTTGCTATTTCTATACGGTAAACTGACCGGGCTTTTCAGATGATGAGGGTGCAGCTGACTCAAGGCTGTGTTGTGTCCGTATGGGCTAACCATATCTCTTAAGGAGCGCGTTCTGATGAAGAAAATCCTCAGTTTCATTCTGGCTGGCGCCATGATCCTGGCAGCAGCATCGGCATATGCCGATACAAAACGCCTGACCATGGCGACCGGCGGCACCTCTGGTGTCTATTTTCCTCTTGGTGGAGCCATCAGCCAGGTGCTGACCAACAAGAGCGGGGGCGCATTTTCCGTGACGGCTCAGGCTACCGGCGCTTCAGGTGAAAATATGCGTCTTGTGGAGGCCGGTGATGTAGATATTGCCATTGTGCAGAATGATGTAGCTGATGCAGCCTTCAACGGCAAGGCGCCCTTCCGCAGCAAGCTGGGCAAGGTGCGCGCCATCGCCCGTCTGTATCCTGAATATCTGCATGTGGTGGCTTCCAAGGAAAGTGGTATTGCCAGGCTGGAAGACTTCAAGGGCAAGAAGATTTCAGTGGGAGCACGCGGCAGCGGCAATGAATTGAACTGCCGTCAGATGTTCGAGTTCTATGGCCTTGACTATAAGAACCTGGAGCCCATTTTCCTGCCCTATGGCGAGACTGCAGATCAGTTTAAAGACCGCGCTCTGGATGGTTTTGTGTTTACCATAGGCACGCCCAATCCGGCCATTCAGGATATCACCACTGCCCAGGATGTCGTGTTTGTGCCCATGGATGGTCCGCAGGCTGATGCCATCGTGGCCAAGTTCCCCTATCTGGTAAAGGATGCCATCCCGGCTAAGACCTATAAGGGGCAGGATAATGCTGTCCCTACGCTTTCGGTACAGGCCATTCTCGTAGTGCGTGAAGATCTGCCTGAAGATGTGGTCTATAATATTACCAAAACCCTGTTTGCAAATATCGGTGACGTGGCCAAGGCCCATAACAAAGGGAGCGAGATCACCTTGGCCCGTGCCATCGATGGCGTGACCATACCCTTCCATGACGGTGCCGCCAGATATCTCAAGGAAAAGGGTGCCCTGAAATAGTTTTTATTCAGGCTGTCGGGCGGCTTAAGCCGCCCGACCTGTATTGATATGTCATACCGACCCCTTATCGGATCAGTTGTAGCCCTTCTTCTTGTCTGCATGACAGCATGTGCTTTTCGGCCCGTGCATGCTGTCGAGCAGCAGGGTATTACCCTGCTGCTCAGTGATGCTCAGGGCAATGTGCTGGATAAGGTCGCATTGTGTGAGAAGGGCTGTTTTGCCATCCGCTATGTACACTCTGTAGCCCGCAGCCCGGTGGAAGACTGGTTTTATACTGACGGGCAGATGATTCTGCTGGAAAAGACTATTTATCAGGATTTCGGCGCAGGTCTGCCGCACAGCCCCGGGCCGGGGCAGACCATGCAGGTGGTTGACGGGCATATCATTATCAGCGGATATCATCAGGCCATGGACAGGCTGGAACTACGTGTGGGACGCATCGCCGGGCACACCCTGCTGGTTTCAACAGCCTGCCATGGAGAGCATGCCCTGCAGACAGGTTACATTACAAAGGTTTTGTCGGATATTGCACCTCCAGGCAGTACCGTAGTCATGACCATACACAGCACCTCCCTACCGCCATGTCACTGAAAGAACGCCTGGGGCTCTCAAAAGAGCCTGTTTTCCTGATGGATGGTTCCGCATTTATTTATCGGGGGTTTTTTGCCAACAGAAACATGCAGCGTTCTGACGGCTTTCCCACCAATGCGCTGGTAGTAGTGACGCGTGTGCTGCTGCGCATTCTGCGAGACGAACGGCCTGCATATTTTGTCTTTGTCAAGGATGGACGGGGCAAAAATTTTCGGCATGAGCTCTACCCGCTGTACAAAGCTAACCGTGATGCTATGCCTGAGGATCTTGTGCGGCAGATAGAGCCCATACAGCGCATGGTAGAGGCTCTTGGTATCAGGCTTGAGATCTCAGAGGGCTGTGAGGCTGATGACTGTATTGCCTCGCTGGCGGCGCGTCTGGCACCTGAGCATCCTGTGATCATTGTCAGCGGCGACAAGGATCTGAAGCAGTGCCTTGCCCCAAATGTTTATTTGTGGGATCCGGGTGCCAAAGAGGAAAAACTGCTGAGCGAGGCTGATTTTAGAGCTGAAACCGGCATAGATCCGCTTCATTGGCCCGATGTACAGGCCCTCATCGGTGATACCAGCGATAATATACCAGGGGTGCCCGGCATCGGTCCCAAGACGGCGGAAAAGATTTTTGCCCTCTGTCCCAGTCTGGAAGACATACGTGATCACTTTGACCGTCTGCCGCCCAAGATACAGGATAAATTACGCGACCATCTGGAGAGTATCTTTCTCTGGCGGCAGCTGACCACCCTGTCCAGGGAGCAGTGCAGTGACCTCAGTCTGGAGGATATGGCTGTTCACCCCGTGCGGGCCGAGCTTTGTCATGGTCTCACTGAAGAGTTCGAGCTCATGGTTTTACGGAGGGAAATGACGGCCCTGATGCGACGTCAGGGGCAGGAAGAAGGGACGGCCGCCTCGTCTGAAGCCCATGCCATGCCCGGCACACAGGCAGAGATGCGCGTAGTTCAGGAGCAGTTAAGCCTTTTGCACAGTGTGCAACAGCCTGTTTTACCTGATGTGAGTGATACGGCATGGTTGCCCGACTGTACAGGCAGGAGCGTAGCCCTGATCTGGCCTCTGGGGGCGCGACAGCCGGCACAGCTGGCTGTGGAAGGTATGAACGGGGCTTTTTGCTGGACAGGCCGTATGAATGACCTGTGCCGCTGGCTTGCAGGGGCGAGCAGCCTTGTGCTGGCAGACCTCAAGGCACTGCTGACAGCCGCACCCTGCTGGCAGGAGCTTCTGGCAGGTCTGCAGGGGCCGCAGCCTTTTGACTTGGGCCTGGCTGCCTATCTGCTTGCACCGGAGGAAGCTGATTACAGCTGGCCCCGTCTGGTGGCACGCTGGGCGTCCGCCCTTGGCGTCACAGGTGACAGCCCGGCCCGTCTGGCCCTGAGTATGGCAGCAGCGCTGCAGTCCCGGCTTGAAGCTCATGCCCTGCATAGGCTTTATGAGGCCCTGGAGCTGCCGCTTATACCTGTCCTGGCCGCCATGGAAGGGCACGGCATAGCCATTGACGCCACAGCCTTCCAGGCATTTCTGGCTGACGTACAGGAACAGCTGGACAGCCTGACCGCCCAGGTTCATGCGGCGGCGGGAAAATCTTTTAACATCCGTTCGGCCCAGCAGCTGGGAGAGGTGCTTTTCAGCACACTGCAGCTGCCATCGCCGCGCAAGACCAGAGGAGGTCAGGCCTCCACCAGTCAGCAAACTCTGGAAAAACTGGCCGGACAGCATGCTGTGGTGGACAGTGTTTTGCAATTCCGCAAGCTTGAGAAAATGCGCTCTACCTATCTGGATCCACTGCCCCGTCTGGTGGATAGCCATGGGCGTATCCACACGACATTCAACCAGAAGGCAACAGCTACCGGCCGCTTGTCATCCAGCAATCCCAATTTACAGAATATCCCTGTGCGTGGTCCTCTGGGAGGGCGCATGCGGGCCTGCTTCATTGCCGGACCGGGGCAGGTACTGATTTCTGCCGACTATTCTCAGGTGGAATTGCGCGTGCTGGCGCATATGTCACAAGACGCCGCGTTGCTGGAGGCGTTTCGTCTTGGTGAAGACATACACGCCCGCACGGCCGCCCTTGTCTATGATCTGCCGCCCGAAGCCGTCAGTCCGGATCAGCGCCGTAACGCCAAGACCATCAATTTCGGCCTTATCTACGGTATGGGTGCACAGAAACTGGCACAGGAGCTGAAGATCAGCGTCAATGAGGCCAAAGATTTCATTGCCAGATATTTTTCACGTCTGACCGGGCTCAAGGTCTTTTACGAGCATATAGAGGCCTCGGCCAGAGAACTGGGGTATGTGACTACACTGGCCGGGCGCCGCCGTCCTGTGCCGGACATCCGTTCTTCCAACGGGCAGGCCTATGCCCTGGCCCGACGGCAGGCCATTAATACAGTTATACAGGGATCGGCTGCAGATATTATCAAACTGGCCATGCTGGCTGTGGCTCAGGATGCGGCACTGCAGGGTCTTGAGGCCAGACTGCTTTTGCAGGTACACGACGAGCTTTTGCTTGAGGCTCCGGTTCACAGCGCACAAGCTGCAGGGCAGCGTGTGGCCCGTCTCATGCAGGAGGTAGCGCCCGGCGGGCAGAGCCTGTCGGTGCCGCTGCTGGTAGACTGGGGCGTTGGCGAAAACTGGGGTACTGCCCATTGATGCAGACAAAGGGGGGGACATGCCTGAACAGAGAGACGATCTTTCTGCCCGGATGACAGCGCTGGCCCGCGTGCCAGAACACTCCCCCTTGCTGATGCAGGCCATGTCGCAGGGCAATGCCTTTTGCGTGGGTGAATACTTTTTTGTGCATGACGCAGACTGGCTTATGGCCGTGGCCTATCCCTTGTACGGCTCATATGAGCATGCGTCTTTTGAGGCAGCACTGCAGGAAGCCCTGCGGCGCTGTGGTCAGGGCAGGATCAACTGCTGGGCTGTAGGCCCGGACCTGCCGCCGCGTCTGCAGGCGCATATTCTGGAACGTGACCGTTTTTATGTGCTTTCCGCCTCGGCCCGACCTCCTGCCCGTCTGCGTGGCCCCCTGAGCAGAGTAGAGCATGTATTGCGTGTGGAGGAAAGTACGGAGTTCACGCCGGCACACCGTCGTCTCTGGGCCGAATTTTTGGGACGCGCTGACCGGGGCGAGGCGGCACCACTGGCCCCGCACGTGCGAGAGCTCTATGCCCGCACGCCCCATGCCCTGATCGAGGCCGGCGGGGAGCTACGTCTGCTCAATGCCTGGGACAGTGAGGGACGCCTTGCCGCTTGTCTTATGCTGGACTATGCGCCGAAAAATTTTGTGGCCTATATCCTGGGGGCGCATTCTCGTACGCACTATGTGCCCCATGCAGCGGATCTGCTCTTCGCTGCCATGCTGCACCGTGCCCGACAGGCGGGCAAGCGTTTTATTCATCTGGGGCTCGGTGTCAATGAAGGTATTTTTCGCTTCAAGAAAAAATGGGGAGCTGTGCCGTCTTGGCCCTATGTCATGGCCGACTGGCAACAGCAGAGTACTCCCGGTAGGGAGAACCTTGCCAGAGATCTGGCTCTGGCCTTTTTGCGCAGCGGCAGCGGTTTGGATAAACGTCAGATACTGGGAGAAAGGGCGGAACAGCGTCCCTTTGCCATGCTCTGGGAGGTGGAGAAAGCCGGCAGAGTGTCATGGATAGGCGGCACAGCGCATTTTTTTCGTTATTCCTTTGAGGATTCCTTCCGCAAGCTTTTCAGGCAGGTGGACAATGTTATTTTTGAAGGCCCGTTGGACGATGCCTTCATGTCTGATGTAGACAAAAACGGCAAAAGCCTTCCGCCAGGCTTTACTCCACTGCTGGATATGCTGGACGAAGAGGATATACGCAGGTTGGAGCGGGTTGTGCGGGGGCCTGAAGGATCGTGGTTGCGTTTTTTGAACATGGAGGCCTCTGTAAAAGCTGATGTACGTGGTATTTTGGCCAGCATGCGCCCCTGGTGTGCTTTTTTCAGTCTCTGGACTGCCTTTCTGGAGCGTCTGGGCTGGCAGTGTTCCGTAGATATGGAAGCCTGGCGTATTGCCCGCGACATGGGACGTAACGTCATAGGCATGGAAACTCTGGAGGAGCAGCTGGCTTCGCTCAATTCGGTACCTGTGGAACGGGTTCTCAACTATTTTCGCGATTGTCACCAATGGAAAGCCTACGCACAGCGCAATCTGCGGGCCTATCTGGCCGGAGACCTGGAACGGATGATGGGATCCAGCGCAGAATTCCCCACCCGTACGGGCACGGTCATCAGCCTGCGTGACCAGCGTTTTCGAGAGCGCATGCGTCCGTATATGGAAGAAGGCCGTTGTGCGGTCTTTGTGGGGGCAGCCCATCTGCTCAATCTGCGCTGGATGCTGGCCGAAGACGGTTTCAGGTTGCGGCGTTGCCTGCCCGGCTTGTCACACAAGCTGCGTGCTCTCTGGCGCGGGGAAAAGGAGGTACGCTGGTGCTAGTGCAGACACGTGGCAGAAGTTCCGGCATGGGGACTGGGCATGTGACCGCCGCTGCCGTGACACCGGATCAGCTTTTGCCCTATGTCAGGGCTGTGTCTGGTCTGGATTCGCGTATGTTCGGCTCCTGCGTTGGGCATACCTGCGAGGGGCAAACAGTTCTGATAGGCTATCCCCTGGGTGATCCCAGGAATGCGGCTGCTGTGGATGCCGCGATAGACGAGGCTCTGCAGACACCTGGTCTGAAACATATAACAGTGCTGACCGCTGCCCGTCCCCGCAAGGCACCAGAACATGCTACCGTCAGTGAAGACGCTTACTGGGCCCTGCCTCTGCCCCTGCCACCTCTGGGTCAGAAGCTGCGCAATATACTGCGCCGGGCAGCACGCGAGATCAGTATAGAGGAAGGGGGAGCAGAGGCCTGGGGCAGAGAGCATACTGCGCTGGTAGAGAGCTTTTGTGCCGGACGTGCACTTGAACCAGGCATGGTGCACATTTTTCGTCATCTCAAGGCTTATCTTACACAGGCCCAGGAAGCCCGTCTTTTTTCGGCTCGTCAGGCAGACGGCAGCCTGGTGGCTTGTGCCATAGGTGATTATTCGTCGTTCAGTACGGCCTTTTATATGTTTGCCTTTCGTCTGCCCACGGCGCCGCCGGGCACGGCTGATGCTCTGCTGGCTGCTGTGGCTGCCACAGGCGAGACACGCGGGCACAGCCTGCTCAATCTGGGGCTGGGTATCAATGCAGGCATTGGCTTTTTCAAGAAAAAATGGGGCGCTGAACCCTTTCTGCCCTGCGTGGAGTGTGGCTGGGACATACGGAAGAAGGAAACAGGCTGGCTGGCCCGCCTGCTGGGCCGCGGACTGTGGTGAACGGGGGTGACATGTCAGAGCATGATCCTTTGAAGGATCCGGCCCTCAGAGGTCCGGGCATTATGGAATCATTGCGTCGGGGCTTTCTGGGCCAGCGGCGTCTCCTAGACTGCATACAGATGGAGGTAACATCCGTATGCGGCGGTCGCTGCACCTACTGCCCGCATACCACTATGGCCGAACACTGGCGCTCACGCCATATGGAACCAGCGGTTTTTGCTGCCCTTTGGCCCCTGATACGCGAGAGCGAGCGTGTACATCTGCAGGGATGGGGCGAACCCCTGCTGCATCCGCGCTTTTTTGACTTCGTTGCGCTGGCCCGTCGGGCCGACTGTCAGGTTTCCAGTACTACCTGCGGTCTGAAGATGGATAGAGACATTGCCAGACGGCTGGCGCGTTGCGGCATGGACATGCTGGCTTTTTCTCTGGCAGGTACAGACGCCGCTACCAATGACAGCGTGCGTGTGGGGGTGCCCTTCGATCGGGTCTGTGCGGCCATACGTATGGTGCGCTCAGCTGTCAGGGATGAAGGCTACAGTGCTCTAGATGTGCATCTGGCCTACCTCCTGCTGGCTGACAGAGTAGAAGCCGTGAGCGCATTGCCTGGACTCATGGAAGAGCTGGATGTGAGTACAGCCATAGTCAGCTCACTGGACTATATCGCAGCCGAAGACCAGACGCCTCTGGCCTTTGCGCCTCACGAGCGGCAGAAAATATCCCGCGCCCGCCAGGTCTTGTACACTGCTGCTTATGAGGCTGCTGCCGCCGGGCGCAGCATCGTTTTTGCCCTGCCCGGTGCGCGGGCCGTGGCAGGGGCAGGCGGCTGCCGTGAAAACGTGACCCGCAGTCTGTATGTGGATGCTGAGGGAGCGCTGTCGCCCTGTGTTTACCTCAATGTACCGGATGCAGCAGCAAATCCCCGCCGCAGGGTTTTCGGCAATGCTCTTGCAGACAATGGGCTGGAAGTCTGGCAGAGCAGGGATTTCACCGCCTTTCGCGAGACTCTGATTCGTAATGAGCCGGATGCCGCCTGCCTGGTCTGTCCCAAACGTTTCGAAATCGTGGGTAAGGTACAGTATTGATGGCAGCCTTTCGTCTGCTGCTTGCATGCGTGGAGCCGCTGTACGATACCGCAGTCTTTGAACATAGTCTGTACCTTGTGCCGCCATTTCGCAGGGCAGAGGCCCTGCGTTACCGCCATGTCAGGGATCGTTGCCTCTCGCTGGCAGACGCGCTGCTGCTGACCCTTGCTGCGCGTCACGACGGCCTTGCAGTGGATGCCCTGCATTTTACAAAAAGCGTCTATGGCAAACCCCTTTGTGTGGAAAGGCCAGACTGGCATTTCAATCTTTCCCGGTCCGGCTCTCTGGCTGTCTGTTTTTCAGGGCCTTGCGCCTTGGGTGTGGATGTACAGGTGCTGAAGGATATGCCGCATTGTTCTTTTGATGCGTGGCTGCATGCCTCTGAAAAAGCATGGCTGACACAATGGGGGCATGTATACCCTGAAATCCTGGCGCGACTGTGGACGCGTAAAGAGGCTTTTCTCAAGGCCGTGGGCGCAGGTTTCAGTATTGACCCTGCTGCAGTTTCCGTTTTGCCGGGGCAGGCTCCTCTCTGGCAGGGGCAAAGCTATCATTTTGAGGAATACTCGCTATCTGGTCATGCGCTGGCCGTCTGTCTGCCCCGGGGCAGGGCCTTTCCACCGTTACAGCATATGGATATGCGTGATGTGGTCAGCAGCCTGTCAGCCAGAGCGGGCAGCGCTGCCTAACGACGCAGTATGGTGCGCAGCACTGCAGCCTCGTGCTCTTTAGCATCTTTCAGAAAATATTCCAGCCGTTGACCTATGATCGTATGGCGCGGTGCCCATTCATACAGCGCTGCCGCAGCCGTGGCACTGGAGGTAAAACAGCTGTCCTTGCGGCGTCCAGCCGCATTGAGTGGGCCATACCGCATGGCGGCCCTGATAATGGAGTCCAGCCAGTCGGTACTGCCTGAGGCCATGAAGGCTCCCCAGTACATCTGCTGCACTGCTGGCTCTCGCATGAGGTCCCACTGGTGCAGGTCTCGGGGGCTGGCTTCTATCTGACGCAGCAGAGCAGTGTCGTCAGGCCCGAGCAGGCTGAGTACGAGACGATCCCGGTCTGGAAGATCCGCCAGATGTGCCATCCAGGCCAGCACATATCTGCCCTGGTGGCTCAGCGATGGGTCAGGAGGCAGCAGGCTGGTGCGCAGTTCCGGTTCGCTGCGCAGCAGTGTTGCCAGAAAGGCTGCCAGCATAAGACGTTTTTCTCCCTGGGCCAGACCGCCTTCACGATCAAAGGCGCGCAGCATGCCGGGCAGCACTTCCGGGCGTTGCTCCAGATAGTAAAATTCCATATCCCGGGCATAGTGGGCCATTTTTTTTGCGGCATAGTCTGCAGCAAGGCTCTGCATGGGCAGCAGCAGACACAGGGCGCAGCAGATGAGCAGACGGGAAAAACAGGCGTGGTAATGCTGGTGCATGGAACTTCCTTTATCGGGCAGATTAGTCAAAGTCGGCCAGCAGGGCCTCCAGCTGCAGGCATTCCAGGGGGCTCTCACACAAGGTCGCCCTGAGGCGGGCCCGGGCTTCCAGTAGATGCGGGGAGGAAACGCCGTTGCGGATGGAGCTGTGTGCCTCCAGAAAGGCCGCCAGCCAGTCGCAGACCTTGAGCATCTGCCCGTCCTTGGGATCCAGTGCATCGGCATTACAGCTCTGCTGCAGTGCTTCAAAACCGTTTACCGCCACCACCCTGTCGCCTTCGCGACGGCACTCCTGAAATTCCGAGCCTACTTCCAGACCCAGATAATAAGAAATGCGTTCCACCAGGGTGGCAAATCCTTCCTGCCTCAAGGGTTTGAAAATGCGCCGTTCCAATTCGGCTTCTTCATACTGCTTGATAATGCGCGGCAGGCTGTCTACTGACTGTTTGACCGGCGAGATGATGTCTCGGGTCAGCAGCTCCGGCAGGTCGTGGAAGAGACCGCAAAAGAAGTTGTTATTGGCTCTGGCTGTACAGGCATCTACCGACAGACTGAAGAAGTAGGAGAAAGCCGCCACAATGAACATATGCCCCAGAACAGAAGTAGCGGGGATGCGCGGGGCCTGCGTCCAGCGTATCTGGAAGCGCAGCTGCCCACAGAGGTTTGCCAGCCGGGCCAGGGCAGAGCTTTCTGTCAGGATGGCCTGCATGCCTGCCAGGTCGCGAAAACTGTTCAGTCTCTCCACAAAAGACTGGCCGATATCCTCCATCTCGTCGTCGAAACTGTTCAGAGGTCTGATGACCTTAAATTCCCATTGTGAGGCGTAAAGGTGGGCTGCAGTGAGTATGCGCCGGGAAAGCTCGTTTTCGTCACCTTCCAGATGCCAGCAGCGCATGCGTTGCCAGAAGCTGCCCAGCGGCTGCAGCACCGGCTCAAGCCGGTTCAGCACATATTCAGAGAGCTGTCGGTGATGGTCGGGATTTTCCTTGATCTTGTAAAAAACAGGCGGTTTGATGTCTGTGATGATGAGACGATAGAAGTAGTCGAAAAGTCCGCCCTCAATGATGTCACGGGCCAGGGCAATGCCTTTCTCGCTGTCTAGCTTGCGGGTGTTTTCGTGCCAAAGCAGGCAGGCCAGAAGCATCTTGTGGGCCTGCTTATCGATTTCAAGCAGTTCAGTGGGGCGCAGCTTGTCGTTCCAGCGCAGCAGATAGGCGCCTGAGAAAATGAGCTGCAAAAGACCTTTGCGAATGAGTGGCATGAGTGATCCTCTTCATTGCAGTTGATGAGGTCCCGGGGGGGTCGTCAGCATGGGGGAGAGGAGCAGCGTTGTTTCCAGATGATGCAGCAGAGCCTTGAGCCCCTGGCCGGTACGGCCCGAAATGAAGATGGCTTGAGGAAAGGCATCGGCCAGCTCGGCACGGGCCACAGCGGCCAGCTGATCGCATTTGTTACAGAGCAGAAGACGGGGTATACCGTCCAGTTCCATCTCTGCCAGAATGGTCTCTACAGCCTCAATCTGCAGCAGAAAGTCAGGATGCGAGGCGTCAGCCACATGCAGCAGTATGTCTGCCGCCTCCAGCTCTTCCAGCGTGGCGCGGAAGGCATCCATCAGTTCTCTGGGCAGATTACGGATAAAGCCCACAGTGTCGGCCAGGATAATTTCCTTTTCAGCCGGAAAGCGCAGACGTCTTGTAGTAGGATCCAGTGTGGCGAAAAGCTTGTTCTCTGTCAGTACGTCTGAACGGGTCAGTGTATTGAGCAGGGTAGACTTGCCCGCATTGGTATACCCCACCAGTGCGGCCAGCGGAATACCTTGACGTGAGCGACGGGCACGGGTGAAGGCACGCTGACGGCGGAGCTGATCCAGATCCCTGCGGATACGGGCCATGCGTTCGCGGCTTTTGCGGCGGTCGGTCTCCAGCCTGGTTTCCCCTGGGCCACGCCCGCCAATGCCGCCCATAAGCCTGTCCATAGCTCTGTTCCTGCCCACCAGTCGCGGCTGTGTATAGCGCAGCTGGGCCAGCTCCACCTGCAGTTTCCCTGCCCGGGTGACAGCATGCTGGGCAAAGATATCCAGTATGAGCTGTGTGCGGTCCATGACTTTGCGCTCGGTAATATCAGCCAGGTTATGCAGCTGGGCCGGAGAAAGCTCGCCATCGAAAACCAGCATATCGGCACGGCCCTGCAGGGCCTGTACCTCCAGTTCTGCCACTTTGCCCTTGCCCAAGATGAAACGCGGGTTGACCTGGTTCACGCGCTGCACCATGCGCCCGGCCACAGACAGGCCGGCAGTGCGTGCCAGTTCGGCCAGCTCATCCAGGTTGCGCTCCTGCAGTAAGCGAGGCAATGCTGCTACCGAGACCAGCAGGGCACGTGCCGTACCTGCTGCATCACGCGACTGCTCACTCTGGCGCGCCAGCTCTTCTTCCAGAGCCTCGGCGGTTGCAGTCAGGTGGGCAGCGGTACGGTCCCAGGGTTGGGGGGCGTCAAGATGATAAGGCGTGCCTGTGGGGCTTGAGGGTAGCAGATGGGCCGCCTGCCACTGCATAGGCTCTCCCGCCGGGTTGACGGTCAGTGCAATGACGGCATCCAGCCTGAGGAAGAGCATATCCATGAGGTCTTCCTGGCTGAGACCCTCGGGCGTCAGGTGTGTATGCAGAAGGCGTAGACCGCGTAACCTGTCCTGCCCGCTGCGGCCGCGCGGCAGCTCCGGTATATAGATGCTGCCAGCCTCGCCCACAATGACCATCTGTACGCGTCCTTTACGGTCGATGAGCAGGCCCAGCTGGCGGCCTGCAGCACGAGACAGCAGAGCCAGCTCCCGGGCCTGATCCACCGTATATACCTCAGCCTCAGGAAAGCGGCGGTTGAAAAGGCGGCTCAACGCATTGAGCTGGCTCGGCTTGAGCCCCTGCAGGTTGCCTTCTGGCTTGGGTATGGCGGCCTCCCATGAATATGACGGCTGCCCGTGCAGCCGCCGGATGTGGACGTTGCAGAGACTTACGGGCGCAGGTATGAAGTAATCAGGGCGTCATAGCGTGAAGTAGCTTCAAAGGCCCGTGAGGCCATGGCCTGCCGGAAAGCGAGGCTGACAGCCATCTGGTGCTGACGCATTTCTTCCATGGCAGGGGCGTACCACTGCGGTGAAGGCAGTACCAGTATGCTGTGGAAGTTCTTGGCAGCCGCACGCAGCATGCACGGCCCGCCGATGTCGATTTCCTCCACGGCCTGCTCCAGCGAGAGCTTGCGCTCCACAGCCCCGGCAAAGTCATACAGGTTGACGCAGATAAGATCAAAGGGGCGTATCTGCTTTTCTTCCAGAGTCTGCAGATGCGAGGGATCGTCCTTGCTGGCCAGAATCCCGGCATGTATGTGGGGGTGCAATGTTTTGACACGGCCCCCCAGGATTTCTGGAAAGCCCGTTACGCTGCTGACAGCCGTGACCGGCAGGCCTGCAGCTTCCAGGGCTTTTTGCGTGCCGCCGGTGGAGACTAGCTCCACATTATGTTCGCAGAGAAAGGAGGCAAACTCGGCAAGACCGCTTTTGTCTGTGACGCTCAGGATAGCGCGTCTGATGGGTAACATATCCATGACACTCTCCTTCGGTGCAGAATGCAAAGCCACCAGAAAGGGGCATAAGCCCATTCAATCTAATGGAAAAACCTCCCGGGTGCAATGCTGCACCTTGCTTCGTGTCTGCTCCACAGGTATGCTTTCTGTGGAGGGAGTCATGCGCATCAAGCTTGTTTCGTGGAATGTTAATGGTCTGCGTGCTGTTTCCGCAAGGCCGGAGTGGCGCTGGTTTACGGAAAGCGATGCCCATATCGTGGGCCTGCAGGAAACCAAGGCCATGCCGGAGCAGCTGGCAGCAGATGTGGCCGGGCCCGCCGGATGGGATGCCCACTGGTCGTCCAGTGTGGTGAAGAAAGGCTATTCAGGCGTAGCTGTTTTCAGCCGTCTCAGGGCGCTTCGTGTCTATGCCGAACTGCCTGCCCCCCAATGGCAGGGTGAAGGGCGGCTGCTGCATCTGGAGTTTCCACAATTTCATTATTTCAACGGCTATTTTCCCAATGGTGGCGCTGAAGAGCTGGACGAGAACGGCAAACCCACAGGGCGTTTCAAGCGTGTGCCGTACAAGATGGGTTTTTTCGAAGCTTTTCTGGCCCATGCCGAAACGTGTCGTAAAGAGAAGCCTGTTGTGGTCTGTGGCGATTTCAATATCGCCCACAAAGCCATAGACCTTGCACGCCCTAAACAGAATGAGAAGAACACGGGTTTTCTGCCTGAAGAGCGAGCCTTTCTGGACCGTTTTACAGACATGGGCTATGTGGATACGTTTCGCCATATACACGGCGACAGGGAAGGGCAGTATTCCTGGTGGTCGTACAAGACGCGCGCACGGGCACGGAACATCGGCTGGCGTATCGATTACTTTTTTGTGTCTCAGGAGCTTCTGCCAGCAGTCACTGATGCTTGGATAGAAAGCGATGTGCACGGTTCAGACCATTGCCCGGTAGGTCTGGCTTTGGAGATATAGAATGAGAACTTTACGCGGCGAACGATAAGGCTTACTGTGGAGACAACAGCAGAGCGTATTTTTTTTGAGCCACTTGTGAAAAGGGAGCGTGTATGGACCCGACTCAGAAAAAACAGGATGATGAACTCCTGCAGCTGGTAACCTTCAGCATCGGCGAAGAAGAATTCGGAGTGAATATCCTGAAAGTGCAGGAAATCATTCGCACTATGGAGATCACTAAGGTTCCGCGTGCGCCAGAATTTGTGGAAGGCGTCATCAATCTGCGCGGCAAGGTCATCCCCATTATTGATTTGCGGCGGCGTTTTGGCCTTGCACCCAAGGTGCATGATAAAAATACCCGTATCATAGTCATTGAGATCAATAATATCATCGTGGGTTTTGTTGTGGATGCGGTTTCGGAAGTGCTGCGCATACCTGCCAGTACTGTGGAGCCGCCGCCGCCCGTAGTGGCTGGCGTGGATTCCGACTATATCAGCGGTGTCGGTAAATTACAGGATCGTCTGCTGATCATGCTGGATCTGGACAAGCTGCTTTCCAGCGAAGACATAGATCTTTTGAGCAATATGTAGAGTCTGTGCGGCACGGCAGAAAAAAAGCGTCAGGGTATTCCCTGACGCTTTTTTTCTGCTGATATACTACAGTGCAGCTATTTGGCGGCTTCGCTCAACCTGCGGCAGGAGCGCAGGCAGAGTTCGGCTACGATAGCCTGTTCGTATTCCGGCGCCAGGGTGAGTTCTGCTTCAAGCTGGCTGGAAAGTAACTGTTCGATCTGCTGGGTTTCTGCCCATATTTCCAGAAGCTCATCATCAGCAAGATTTTTGACGCGCTGGTCGAAGGACTGTTCGTCCTGAAAGGGAATGCACGATCCCATGGTAGTACCTCGTCACTTGTTTGCATAAGCGGCGTTTTTCCGTACAGGCCATATGCGGCCTCAGGCCGGAAAATCGTCAAAATATTGCGCTGTTTTTAGCAGTCGTACGTCTGCGCGCAGAGAATGCTCCCCGGCAAGCGGGGCCAATATCGCCAGCACCAACGTCAACGGCGAGATGTACAGACTACGCCAATCTGTAACAAATGTCACTGCATCATCATTGTCAGCGGAGATGTTCCAGCTGTACAGCAGGGGGCGGATGTCTGCACTGCGTGGGCCTTTTTTGGTCTCACGGGTGTGTATGACGTCTGCCTGCGCGGCAAAGGCGGCAAAACAGCGTGCCAGGGATGCCTGCATGCCCGGTATGGTGAGACGAAGAGAAAAGGCCTCTCCGATGGCCTGCCGGGTACGATGGCTTTTGTCTACCATTTCCACATGCAGTATGCTCATGCCTGCTGGCAAAAGCGGTTTCAGCTTTGTGGCTATCAGGCTGGGCGACAGTATGCGATGCAATGACAGGGCGAACCATTCTGCCCTGCTTTCCACCCCCACTGGCAGGGCACGCCCGAAGGAGAGCAGCGGCAGTGGGTGAAAGCCCTGTGAGAAGGCCAGCGGCAGAGAGGCCCGGCGCAGAGCACGCTCCAGCACTGCCTGCAATTCCAGCTGGCTCAGCCAGGCACTGCCAGCCAGCTTGCTGTGCCAGATGCGATACTGTGCGGCTTTGACAGTGAGGGCCGCAGCGATCTGCGGTGGGCGGTTGGCTTGTGTGCGGCAGATGAGCCGCCCCTCTGCGTCACGTCGAGGCTGATGGGCCTGCTGGTCGCGTTGCGGGAAGATCAGGCGATTCTGATGGCGCAGCGTCACGCCTTCGCCATCCTGACTGGTATGGGACAGGCGGGAGGGACCTGCCGCAGTATCACAGGCACCGCAGTGGCGGCATGCACCGTAACGGCAGTCTTCGGTAATCTTGCCTTGCAGGGCACGGTGGTACTCGCGCAGCAGAAAGTCCTCAGAAACACCGGCTTCAAGATGGCTCCAGGGCAGGGGAGACCCTGGTGTGAAGCCACCGG
Source organism: Desulfovibrio sp. (assembly GCA_017396005.1). Classification (GTDB taxonomy): domain Bacteria; phylum Desulfobacterota; class Desulfovibrionia; order Desulfovibrionales; family Desulfovibrionaceae; genus Desulfovibrio. Next base: position 13,324 of record JAFQNG010000058.1, on the reverse strand, counting down.
TATATGCTTCGGCATTAAGCCCGCACTCTTCCATCGCCTCCAGCCAGGGCTGCAGGCTGAAACCTTCTATCCAGCTGCAGAAGATGGCTCCTTTGCGGTAGGCACGTTCCACCACGTCGGCCATGCGTCTGTCTGCCCGAGAAAGTATGCCTTCCAGATGGCTCATGGCAGGTTCGTGCCAGCGCATCTTCAAGCATTTTTGTCCCTTGAAAAGTGCACGTACCAGCGCAACGCGACGTTCTATCTCAGGCAGGCTGATCTGCATCTCCCATTGGAAGGGGGTAAAGGGCTTGGGCACAAAGGGCGACAGGGCTGCCGTGACCTGCATACGAGGTGCGCCCCTGCCTGCCGCATCGCGTACTTTACAGCACAGATGGGCAATGGCCTCCAGGTCTTCATCGGTCTCTGTAGGCAGACCTATCATGAAATACAGTTTGACCTGTCGCCAGCCATGTTCGAGCAGCTTTTGCGTATGTAAAAGCAGCTGCTCTTCACTGACACCCTTGTTGATGACGTCACGCAGGCGCTGGCTGCCCGCTTCGGGGGCCAGTGTACAGCCGGTACGGCGCAGCTCTGCCATACGCTCGATGATGGCATCGTCAATGGAGCCTACGCGCAATGAAGGCAGAGAAAGGCTGATCTGCTCCCGGGCACAGCGGTCAAGCGCACTGTGGCAGAGTGTTTTCAGAGCTGAAAAGTCGCCTGTACTCAGGGAAAGAAAGGATACTTCATCGAAACCGGTTTCACGCAGGCACTGTTCCAGCAGTGTGTTGATATTTTCAAGAGATCGTTCCCGCACAGGTCTGTAGGTCATACCCGCATGGCAGAAGCGACAGCCCCGCGTACATCCCCGGGCAATCTCCAGTGTAAGTCTGCTGTGCACAGCGCCTATGGGCACTACCTGACGGGCTGGGTAGACCGCCTGGTCGAGGTCGGCCACAATCCGTCGGCAGGGGCGCGGCGTGTCGGGCAAAACAGCCTGCAGAGGCTCGCCGGGCCGGCCTGTGAAAAGAGATGGTACATAGACGCCGGCTATATGTCGGGCCTGTTGCAGCAGCCGTTCACGTGACCAGCCATCCTGCAGGGCGCGTTCCAGCAGGCAGAGAACATCGGGCAGGCTTTCTTCTCCGTCGCCGAGGAGCATCAGATCAATAAAGGGTGCCAAAGGTTCGGCACTGAGCAGGGCCCCACCTCCGGCAATAACCAGTGGGCAGGTCCGCAAATCCTGACTGCGCTCGGCTGTACGCAGGGGAATGCCGGCCAAGTCTAGCACATAGAGCACATTAGTATAGCAAAGCTCATGCGTGATGGAAAAGGCAAGGCAGTGCAGATTAGCCAGAGGTGTGTCAGACTCCAGCGTACAGAGCGGGCTCTTCTGGGCGCGCAGTACGGCTGCAGCCTCCCTGTCAGGGGCCATGACGCGTTCAGCCCACCAGCCTTCACGGGCATTGACGATGCCATACAGGATCTTTTGTCCAAGGTAGGACATGCCTACCTCATAGGTGTCGGGAAAAATCAGGCCTACGCGCAGACGGGTCTGCGCCGGGTCTTTGTGGCATGCGCCGTCCTCCAGACCGGCAAAACGGCTGGGGCGGGGCAGAAGAGGCAGAAGCTCACGCATGTATGGAACCGACCTTGCAGATTGAAAAAAAGGCGGCTCTGTACGCCGCCTTTGCATGTTATCCCGAGTATTTCCCTTTCAAGGCAGGTGCTCTCTGCTGCCGCTAGGTGATCAGCCCGCTGCCGCCTGCGCCTGGGATGGGGCCAGAGCCGAACTGCAGTTTGCCAAGGCCGCCGGCTACAGTCAGGTTGGTGCAGGCCTCAATATATTTGTCCTGGATTTCCTTGGGGGTATCGGCATAGCGGTAAAGGAAATTCTTGCCTTCCAGAGAGCCCTTGAAGTCAGGCTCAAACGGATAGCCGTAGGGCAGCATCAGCATCTGTACGCCCTGCTGCGTGGGAATGGTTTGAATGGCGGCCACCTCGTTAAGGCAATCTTTTTCCTGATCATACTTGCCGATGACCAGTTCACCGGTGACCAGCTTCATCAAGCGGATATCGTAAGCCATGCGTTGCTCCTCGTGAAAATATGCCCTCAGGGCTGCTTTTAGGTAGGCGCTGCAGCGTCACATGTCAAGATTTTTTCTATTGCCATCAACGTTAAAACAGCTAGAGTGAGGCGATGGAATACAGCACTATCCCCCTGCATCAGGTTGAGGCCATACTTGGATATGTTTTTCAGCAACAGCTTCTGCTGGCGACAGCGTTGACTCACAGTTCCTGGGCCAATGAGCAGGGCCAGGCCGGGCTGCATAACGAGCGGCAGGAGTTTCTTGGCGATGCCGTGCTGGAGCTTTGTGTCTCGTGGGAGCTGTACCGGCGTTTCCCGCGTATACGCGAAGGGGAGCTGACCAAGCTGCGTTCTGCTTTGGTCAGTACCGGCTCTCTGGCTCGCAAGGCACGCCAGCTGGGGCTTGATGCGGCACTGCGGCTGGGCAGAGGTGAGGAGCAGCAGGGGGGGCGCAGTCGTGATGCCGTTTTGAGCGATGCGCTGGAGGCTGTACTGGCAGCTGTATTTGAGGACGGCGGCTTTAAGGCGGCGCAGCATGTGGTAGGCAGGATCTTTGCCGGGGACTGGCCACAGGCTGTAGGCAAGCCCCTGCAGAAAGACCATAAGACGCGCTTGCAGGAGCTGACGCTGCAGCGTTATCGGTCACGGCCTGTCTATGACATGCTTTCCTGTACCGGGCCGGAACATGCCAGAGTATTCGAGGTCAGCCTCAGCCTGCCTGACGGCAGTGTTTTTCAGGCTGTGGGCTCAAGCCATAAAAAGGCAGAGCAGGAAGCTGCCCGCTTGGCCTTGCTGCATCTGGACGGTATTGAGTAGGAAATCGATTGAAGCTGCATACGACTTAGCCTGGCTGATTCCAAAGATAATGGAACTCTGGCAGATATTCCTCTGTATGTCATGCAGGGGCTGAAGCGTCTTCTGAAAGAGCAATCGCCCGCACCCACGGCCCGGAACCCCACTGGTTCCGGGCCGTCTGTCTTTGGTCTGCCACAGCCTATGTCGAGATGACCTAGCCGCCGATGAGCTGCATGGCCATCTGAGGCAGCGAGTTGGCCTGCGAGAGCATGGCCACAGCCGACTGTGTGAGAATCTGGTTACGGACAAATTCGGTCATTTCCGTAGCCACGTCCACGTCGGAAATTCGGGATTCAGCTGCCTGCAGATTTTCAGCCTGCACATTCAGGTTGGTAATGGTGTTTTCTAGGCGGTTCTGCATGGCCCCAAGATGTGCGCGGATCTTGTCCTTGGAGATAATAGCCTGATTGATGCCGTCCAGGGCTTTTTGTGCTGCTTCCTGCGTAGAAACCGTATAGGCAGCGGCAGTACTGGCAGCCTGATTGCCTACGCCCAGAGCAGAAGCTGTAGTATTGCCGATGGTGATATAATAATAGTCTTCCATGGAGCTGTTGCTGCTCCCGAAGTGAATCTTCATCTTACCGGTAGAGGTCAGCCCATCTACATGGGATCTGCCTGAGCCGTCATGTGTATTGGAAGACAGATTGCCATTGAGCAAGTGTACGCCGTTGAAGTCCGTAGCATTGGCAATACGAGTGATTTCTGAAGCCATGGCCTGGTATTCGGATTCGATCATCAGGCGCTGGGTGGAGTCATAGGTGCCGGTGGCTGCCTGTTCAGCCAGTTCTTTCAGGCGGATGAGCTTTTCGTCGATAACACCAAGGGCGCCGTCAGCGGTCTGGATGAGAGAAATGGCGTCGTTGGCATTACGCGCGCCCTGCTGCAGGGCAGCGATATCAGCACGCTGCAGTTCGCGGATGGCAAGGCCGGCGGCGTCGTCGGCAGCCGAATTGATACGCAGACCGGAAGAAAGGCGTTGCGTAGACTGAGCCAGACGACCATAGTGCTGATTCAGGGTCCTGGCTGTGTTGGCTGCCATCATGTTGTTGTTAATGACCAAAGACATGAGATTCCTCCTGAGGTGGTTGAATAAGCTGTACTCTCTCGTTAGCAATCAACATGCCATTTTTAAAATAGTTTGAAATTACAATATGTTATATGTAATATGAAGTGGCGGTGGAAAAAAATTCCCGGCCTTAGCGCCAGAATTTTGGCTCTTTGTCGGGGAGCTTTTTCCGGGTTGGGACAGAAGGGCGTATGCTTGTGACCGATGGCTTCAGGCTAAGGAGCGAAGCCCAGAGCGTTTTTCTTAATCTTGACAGGTTCTGCCTGCAGCGCTAGGTAACACAAAAGGGAGCATACCATGATTTATACCCTGGTGGGCCTGTTGCTGGCCTTTTTTGTTTATCTTGTCTACGACGCCAAGCGCAGGGCCGCTCTGTTGCAGCAGATGATTAATGATGAGAAAAGATCCATTGCCGAGGCCTCCAGCATGACGGCCAGTATCGGGGTATTCAACCCTGACAGGCAGAGTACCGTCATCGTGGGCGCTTCTGAAGAAATGGGGGCTCTGTACTACCGTATGCTGCGTGGCAGCAAGCTCATCAATCGGACCAGGATCAACCTTGCCAACGTCATCAGGGTGGAGCTTCTGGTCAATGCCCAGATCTGCCCGGTGGATACAGACTCTGACCAGCCGACCACAACCCTCAAAAGTACTGATATCGCCAACAAAACTCTCGCTGCATTCCCGCCAGATGTCCTGCATTCCATACAGAAAGCCGCTCTGCGTATTATCTTCTTCAGTGAATCCGGCGCAGAAAAAACCCTGGAGATCACGTCACTGCGCACCAATGACGACAGACATCGCTTCAAACGCGCCCAGATGCTTAAAAACAGCATCTGGTGGACTGCCTTTCTCAATATCTCCAGCCGTAACTCGCGCCATGTGCGTAACCGCATGGAAGCCATGAACGAAGAGCTTGACGCCGGCTAAGGTGACAGTGCTGACAGATCCAAAAAAATTCATCAATTATTCCAATAGGTTATAAAAAATCCATACGGGTATCTAACCCTTTGAAATATTTGCATATTTTGATACTGTGCCACAGCTCCTCACTGTGTGTTTCGGTTTGATTTTTCCTCTGAAATATGGTCTAGAAAGCGCTGCCGCACCCCCGTCTCCATGACGGGGCAGTTCGCTTTTTCGCCTGTTTTCCGTACAATGATGGCGAAATCCCGCCTTCGGGCGTCAGGCGCGTCATGACGTGCCCTTTTCAGGAGATGTATTATGATTTACAGATTTCCCCTTACCCTCTGCCTTGTTCTTGGCCTGAGTGCCATGCTCGTTGCCTGCAAGGGCGAAGAAAAAGCGCAGCAAATGCCCCCGGCGCTTGTTAAGATATTCAATGTCGTGGCAGAAGACACGCCCTGGCCTGCAGAATTTCAGGCACAGGCATCGGGGTCTCGCGCTGTAGAAGTACGAGCACGAGTAGAAGCCATCATCGAGTCACGCCACTATGAGGAAGGCGATTTTGTCAAACAGGGGCAGCTGCTTTTCCAGCTGGAGCGTGATCGTTACGAGGCCGCCATGCAGCAGGCCGAGGCCCAGTACAGGAATGCCGAACGCGAGTGGCGGCGCATCCGCCCCCTGTATCAGAAAAACGCTGTTTCTCAGAAAGAGCGCGATGCTGCCCGCGCTGCCTATGAAAGCACTAAGGCTGCCCTGCGCCAGGCTGAGATCAACCTGGATTACTGTCAGGTAACAGCCCCTGTCTCCGGCTACAGCAGCAAGGAAAACGTGACCCCCGGCAACCTGGTCATGAACAATTCCCTCCTCACCTACGTCAATCAGACAGACCCCATGTACATCGACTTTTCCATTGCCGCTCCTGAACGCATGCTCAGACAGCAGATGGCGGCTGAGGGCAGCCTGCAGTTCCCTGACAATAATCGCTACAGGGCCAGGCTGCGTCTGCTGGATGGCAGCATGTACAAGGGCGAGGGTGAGGTGACCTTCATCGACAGCCAGGTGCAGCCTACAACCGGGGTCATCAAGGCCCGTGCGGTCTTCAGCAATAACGATGGTGCCATAATGCCCGGCCAGTATGTACGCCTGTTCATGGAAGGCGATGTGCTGAAGAATGCCATCCTTATCCCGCAGAAGTGCGTCATGCTGACACAGAAAGGAGCCATGGTCATGGCTGTGGACAGTGAACACAAGGTCATGCCCATGCCCGTCACCTTGGGGGTGACCATAGGTGAACGCTACCTGGTGACATCCGGCCTCAAGGGCGGGGAGCGCATTATCAGCGAAGGCCTGGTCAAAGCCCGACCCGGCACTGTAGTACGCGAGGCAGAACAGGGGCAGAAAGGCGGGCAGACCGGCTCTGCCGGACAGAACTAGGGGGGCATCATGGCCGCATCGGCAAAACCCAATTTCTTTTTGCGCCGCCCTGTTCTCTCGGCCGTCATATCCATCCTCATCACTCTGGTGGGCGCTCTGGCCATGATGACCCTGCCCATTGCCCAGTATCCTGAGCTGGTACCGCCCACGGTCAACGTCAACGTCACCTATCCCGGTGCTTCGGCCGAGACCATAGCCAACACGGTCATGGCTCCGCTGGAAGTGAATATCAACGGCGTGGAAAACATGCTCTATATGGAATCCACGGCCGACTCCGGCTCCGGCTCCGGGCGCATGAATATCTATTTCACCCTGGGCACAAATCCTGACATGGCCCTTGTCAATGTCAACAACAAGGTCAACCTGGCCCAGACCCTGCTGCCCGAAGAAGTGCGGCGTCAGGGCATCACAGTGGTCAAGCGCTCGCCAGCCATGCTTCAGGTCTTTTCCTTTTTTTCGCCTGACGGACGCTATGACGAGGTCTACATCCACAACTGGATGAAGATCAATGTGGTGGATGAGCTCAAACGTGTGGAAGGCGTGGGCGACTGCTCGGTCTTCGGCTATATGGACTACTCCATGCGTGTCTGGCTGCAGCCGGACAAGCTGGCCAAATACGGTCTCAGTCCGGCACAGGTGGCTGCTGCCATACGCGATCAGAACTCACAGTTCGCTCCTGGACGCCTGGGGGCAGAACCGGCCGTACGTGGTACTGAGCTGAGCTGGCAGATCGACACGCAGGGTCGCCTGGTCTCTCCGGAACAGTTTGGTGAAATCGTCATCCGCACCGGCCCGGACAGCGCCATGCTGCGCCTTAAGGATGTAGCTCGCATAGAGCTGGGCGGGCAGGATTATGCCGTGGGCTCCACCTTCAACGGCATGACCGCGCGTATGGGTGCTGTATACCTGCTGCCCGGGGCCAATGCCATTGCCACGGGCGACCGCGTCATGGCCCGCCTGAAAGAAATCGCTCAAACGCTGCCTGAAGGCCTTGATTACCGTATCGTGGTGGATACCAATGACTTTGTTATGGAGTCCATCAAGGAGGTCATCAACACCCTGATCGAAGCCATGATCCTGGTCTTCATCGTGGTCTACGTCTTTCTGCAGAACTGGCGGGCCACACTCATCCCCTGCATAGCTGTGCCGGTTTCCATCATCGGTACGTTCGCCGGTATGTACGCCCTGGGCTATTCCATCAACACACTGACACTCTTCGGCATGGTGCTGGCCATCGGCATCGTGGTGGACGATGCCATCGTGGTGCTGGAAAACGTGGAACGCATCATGAGCACCGAGCATCTGCCACCCAGGGAGGCCACGGCCAAGGCCATGAACGAGGTCACGGCCCCGGTTATCGCCATTGTGCTGGTGCTCTGTGCCGTCTTTATCCCGGTGTCCTTCATGGGCGGTCTGGCCGGGCAGATGTACAAGCAGTTTGCCATTACCATTTCGGTATCCGTGGTGCTGTCAGGCATTGTGGCTCTGACACTCACCCCGGCCCTCTGTGCCCTGCTGCTCAAGCAGCACAGTCATGACCACAAGCCGGCCAAAGCCTTTGTCTGGTTCAACTATGCCTTTGGCCGCACCACACGCCGCTATCTGCAGGCTGTGCGTTTCATCAAGGATTCCAGCCTGCGGGCCATGACCCTCTTTGCCGTCATGGTGCTGGCCATTGCCTGGCTGTTCAAGGTGGTGCCCACGGCCCTGGTGCCCAATGAAGATCAGGGCTACATTCTGGGTATGGCCATTCTGGCAGACGGAGCATCGCGTGAACGCACTGAGGCCGTATCAGCCACATTGACGGACTTCCTGCTCAAGGACCCCAGTGTCCAGAGTACGGCTGCCATCAACGGCATCGACATTACCTCTGTCTCCGTCAAGAGCAACTATGCCACCTTTTTCGCCACGCTCAAGCCTTGGGAGGAACGCAAGGGCGAGGGCATGTCAGCCACTGCCCTGACCCAGAAAGCCCTGGCTGTCACAGCCATGCAGCCAGAAGCCATCGTGCTGGGCTTCGAGCCTCCGCCCATCAGCGGCATGAGTACCACCGGCGGTTTTGAAGGCTATATACAGATGCGTGGCGACGGCACCATCTATGATCTGGAAGAAACGGCCAATGCTGTCATGGCCGAAGCCCTGTCCAGAAATGCTGACGGTACGCCTAAGTACCCGGCCATTGGCAGTGCCCAGAGCCTGTTTACTACAGGCGCGCCCCAGCTCTACGCCAATCTGGACCGTGAGCGCTGCAAAGATATGGGCATCAACATCAGTGATGTCTTCAGCGTCATGAGCGCCACATTCGGCACCACCTATGTCAATGACTTCAACTATCTGGGCCGTACCTTCCAGGTGCGTATGCAGTCAGAAGCCGCCTACCGCATGCTGCCAGAGTCACTCAATGACGTCTTTGTATCCAACAGCAGGGGCGAAATGGTGCCGCTGACAGCTGTCATGACCCTGGAACGCCGCACGGCCCCGCAGCTCATCCAGCGCTACAATACCTTCCCGGCCGCACGCTTCATGGGTAATCCGGCACAGGGCTATTCCTCAGGTCAGGCACTCAATCAGATGGAGCAGGCCGCATCCGCTGTGTTGACAACAGACTACAGCCTGGGCTGGGCTGGCTCAGCCCTGCAGGAAAAACTGGCCACAGCCGACACCACCATCATCTTTGTGCTGGCGCTGGTCATGGTCTTTCTCATCCTCGCGGCCCAGTACGAATCCTGGTCCCTGCCTCTGGCAGTGCTCACGGCTGTGCCCTTCGGGGTTTTCGGCGCACTGGCAGCTACATGGATGCGTGACCTCTCCAATGACGTCTACTTCCAGGTGGCGCTGGTCACGCTCATCGGCCTGGCTGCTAAGAACGCCATTCTTATTGTAGAATTCGCGGTCGAGGCCTGGCGCGGTGGCTGCAGCCTTGATGTGGCGGCCATGCACGCATCGCGCCTGCGCTTCCGCCCCATTATCATGACCTCGCTGGCCTTCATCTTGGGCTGCGTACCTCTGGCCATCAGCGCGGGCGCTGGGGCCAACAGCCGTCATGCCATCGGCACAGCGGTCATCGGCGGCATGCTGGCTGCCACCTGCATTGCCACCCTCTTTGTGCCCTACTTCTTCAAGATCATCATGCAGATATCCCTCAGGCTGCAGGGCAAGAAAGATCCTCATGAAGGCAAGGGGCGCTTTGACGAAGACATGATGGAGGACATATGAGCTCCCTCGCATACATACGGCCCAGGCTCGGTACGCTGACTCTTTTGCTGGTCTGCATTCTCCTGCTCCCGGCCTGCTCCCTGGCCCCACGCTACGAACGACCGGATCAGGATATTCCCGATGCCTGGCGCAAGGTGGATCTGGGGTCAGCCCCGCTGAATACCGACTGGTGGGCACGTTTCGATGACCCTGTGCTGACAGCGCTCATAGAAGAAGCACTGGTCAATAATCAGGATCTGGCCGCGTCTCTGGCCAGGGTTGATTCGGCCGCTGCCCAGGTGGGTACAGCCACCTCTGCCTTTCTGCCCAATGTGCAGGGCACGGCTTCGGCCAGCACTGACAGTGCCTCGGCCAAGTCTGCCAACTGGAATCCAAAGGCCATCCGCAGCCCTGACACATATCAGGGCGGCCTGCACGCCACCTGGGAGCTGGACTTCTGGGGCAAGTACCGCAATGCCTATACAGCTCTTTCAGACGTGCTCATGAATACAGTCGTGGGGCATGAGGCACTGCGTCTCACTGTGGCCGGGCAGACAGCACAGGCCTATTTTGCCCTGCTGGCCCTGGACATGCAGCTGAATACAGCCAGGCGTACCCTGGCCACACGAGAAGAGGCCTTCGGCATCTACACCAGCCGCTACAAGCAGGGGGACATCACCGAACTGGACTGGCAGCGGGCCAGAGCAGAGGTGGAGACTGCCCGAGCCCAGGTGCATACCAGCACCGTGGCTGTGGATAAGGCCGAAGCCGGTCTGGCAGTGCTGACAGGCCGCTCACCGCGCGACATTATGAACAGCGCCATGCCACGCGGCCATGCCATCGGCATGCTGCCCTCACCACCGGTACTGCCTGCCGGCCTGCCGTCAGAACTGCTGCAGCGCCGCCCTGACATCCGCGCTGCGGAATACATGATCATGGCCTATAATGCCAATATCGGCGTGGCCCGGGCACAGTTCTTCCCCTCCATCTCCCTGACAGGCATGCTGGGGACACTAAGCGCCAATTTCACCAGTCTGTTCAGCAATGCGGCAGGTACCTGGAACTATGGCGTCACCGGCTCCATGCCCATACTGGATTTCGGGCGCACCTGGTACAATGTCAAGGATGCTGAAGCACAGAAGCGCGGTGCCATAGCCGTATACCGTAAAACCGTACAGTCCGCCTTTGAGGATATACGCACCTCACTGACCTCGCAGCGCGAGGCTGACGCCATTGTACGCAGCATGCGCATACAGGTGGAAAGCCTGCGTCGCTCGGTGGAAATAGCCCGCCTGCAGTACGACAACGGCTATACTGATTACCTGACCGTGCTCGACGCCGAACGTCAGCTTTTCTCAGCCGAGCTGCAGCTGGCCTCGGCCCTGCGGGACCGCCTCAATGCCGTGGTCAGCGTCTGCATGGCTCTGGGCGGCGGCTGGGAAGACCCTGCCAGACGGCCCGGCTTTCCCATTATCGGCACACAGCGCCTGCTGGAAGAAAATACCAGTATAAAGAAGACAGCACCTGCCCCGGCAGCAGCGGAATAGCGCTTCTGCCATAGCAGACATACAGCCCCCGGCCCCGGGTTTGACACCTGCCGGGGGCTTTTAGCAGGGGAGTAGTTTTCCCCACCGGCTGCAATACCTCACAGCACATCACCGCAATGGTGAGCGCAGTCAGAGCTGTGAGCGTACTGAGATTGTGCTTCAGGCACTTGCCAGAAGGATTTACATGAGGCAAACTACAGCGTTTATTTTGTATCATCCTTTTCTTTCCCTTTAGCCTGCAAAAAGAGCCTGCTTATGAATATCGATAACTATAGTTTTCAGGAATTCAAACAACTGGCAGAACGTTTTCACGGCTATGCCGCCCCCGGTGTGCTGCTTGGCGGTTACATGGTAGCATTGGGTAAACGCAGCCTGCCTCAGGGGACACTGTTTGAGGCTGTTTGTGAGACCCGCAAATGCCTGCCTGATGCCGTTCAGCTTCTGTCTCTGTGCAGTATGGGTAATGGCTGGGTCAAAATTCGTGATCTGGGCCGGTATGCTGTTTCACTTTACGACAAGTACACGGGTGAAGGCATCCGCGTGAGCCTTGATATGGAGAAACTCAAGGCCTGGCCGGAATTCTATGCCTGGCTGTTAAAGCTCAAGCCCAAAAAAGAACAGGATGAAGTCAAACTTCTTGGCGAAATAGAAGCTGCAGGCGACAGCGTTTGTCGTACAGAGCCCATTATCGTACATAAGGATCTGTTTGGACACAGAGCAGGCAGCTCCATCGCGCTCTGCCCCGTATGTGGTGAGGCCTACCCGGTGATAAATGGCCCTGTGTGCCGAGGTTGTCAGGGAGAAAACTATTTCTTTTCACAGAAAAGTGCGGCACAGGTAGCTGTGCCAGGTGTACACATTGTCAGAGCGGAGGATGCAGTGGGCAAAACGCTGGCCCATGACATGACACAGATTTTGCCAGGGGAATTCAAGGGCACAGCTTTCAGATCAGGACACGTCGTATCCCCAGGTGATCTTTGCCGCCTCCAGCAAATCGGCCGCTTTGAGGTTGCGGTGCTGGGTGAGCAGCATGACAACCCTGAGGGCCCCGTGCATGAGAACAAGGCTGCCGAACTGTTCGCAGCCCGTATGGCCGGGACGGGTGTGCGCTATGCCTTGCCTCCGCGCGAAGGGAAAATCGATTTTGTGGCCGACTGTAACGGCCTGCTCACTGTAGACATCAAAAAGCTGGAAAGTTTCAATCTGGTGCCTGACGTGATGTGCGCCTGTCGCCAGGATGCCACGCTGGTCACTGAAGGCAAGAAGTTTGCGGGTACCCGGGCCATTCCGCTGTTTCTGGAGCGAACGTCTCTACGCAAGGCGCTTGCGGTGCTGGGCGATGGGCCACTGTTTACTGTAACGCCGCTGCGGCGTGCTCAGATGGGCGTACTGGTAACCGGGACCGAAATTTTCAGCGGCATCATTGAGGATAAATTTATCCCTGTGATGATGAATAAGGCAAAGCAGTATGGCTGTGACATCGTGCACACCTGTGTTGTACCTGATGACAAAAGCCATATCATGACGGCAGTAGAGCAGATGAAATCCAGGGGGGTAGACCTCATTGTTACTACCGGCGGCATGTCGGTGGACCCGGGCGACGTCACCCGTCCAGCGCTTTTGGAAGTGGGACTCAAGGATGTCGTGTACGGCATGCCGATTTTGCCAGGGGCTATGGCCATGGTCGGCTGTATAGAGCACGAGGGGGGGCACATACAGGTTATGGGTGTACCTGCCTGTGCACTTTTCTTTAAAAATACTGTTTTCGACCTGCTTCTCCCACGCCTGTTAGCAGGTAGAAAAATCAGCCGTACAGAAGTGGCCCGCCTTGGTGAAGGCGGTTTTTGCCTTAGCTGTAAGGTTTGTAGCTTCCCCAAGTGTACCTTTGGCAAGTAAACAAAGCATAATTTTTGTTTTTTCTCAAAAAACTGATTGACAAAGAAGGCACTCTCAAATATTGTTCAGATCTGCACTGGGTTGTCGTTCAATTGGCAGGACGGCGGATTCTGGCTCCGCTAATCAAGGTTCGAGTCCTTGCAACCCAGCCATAATATGCGTCCCCATCGTCTAGCTGGCCCAGGACAACGGCCTTTCACGCCGTCGACAGGGGTTCAAATCCCCTTGGGGACGCCATATTAGCTAGCAGATTTTATAATGTCCCCATCGTCTAGCTGGCCCAGGACAACGGCCTTTCACGCCGTCGACAGGGGTTCAAATCCCCTTGGGGACGCCAAGGAAATCCAAGGACTT
>JAFQNG010000004.1 GCA_017396005.1 Desulfovibrio sp. | reverse complement strand
TAGGTTCTGGTGCAAAAATAATTGGCAACGTAAAAATCGGAAATAATGTACGTATAGGATCAAATTGTGTTATATTTGAAGATATACCTGACAACTCAACTGTTGTAATGCAAAAGCCAAGAATAATAGTAAAACAGAATACAGATAATAAATTTTACATGAGATAATTAAATTTTTTATGTTATATTTTAGTAAAATATAAACAAATTTTTACTTTGATACTTGTTATGTAGTAACATATACTACATTATGATAAGTTGTAAAACACTATCTAATAAAAATTATATGATCATCATTAAGTTTCTTCCAAAAAAGATACTTTTGATGGTTAATATTATTTTTTTCTTTATGCTACTTGTAGCATTATGCGAAGTCCTCTCCATCTTCGCCCTTTCTTTTGTTGCCATGAGTGTTGCTGCTCCGGAAAAGCTACTTAACCACACGGTAGTACAACAGGTATTGACCTTATTTCCTAGACTGGCGGAATCCTGCACAGACCCGCGTTACTTTACTCTTCTGTCAGCCCTTGGCGTTGTCGGTTTGATCTTGGCTAAAAATCTGCTCACTGCCTTTCAGTTCTGGCGCAGTGCGCGTCTGGGTGAGCAAGTGGCTGTTCATGTGGGCAAGGCCATTCTGCACCACTATCTCAACAGCCCCTATGTCTGGCATATGTCCAGCGACAGCAATCAGACATGGATGGCGCTAAACGAACGCCACAAAGTTAAACAGGTCTTGCTGCAAACCCTGCATCTCTATACCTATGCCATCATCTTTGTGGCACTGACGGGCACGCTCATATACGCCACACCGGGCAGCATACTCTTATGTCTTTCAGTCATAGGTGTACTGGCCTATATCATCTACAAGAGCATGAAAGGCCGTATTGACGCTGCCGGTAAGCAGGCCTTTCAGGGCAATACTGCGGAAACACGCATTACCCGCAATGCCATGCACGGCATACGTGAAGTGTTGATTTACAAACAGCAGCCGGTATTTCTGCAAAAATTCCTTGATGCCTGTCACAGTGGCTCACAGGCACGGGCTTTCCTGAGTGTTGCCCCGCCCATACCCACATGGATACTGGAAGTCTGCGGCTTTGCAGCCATACCGCTTACGGTCTGGATACTCATAGCCACGCAGGATGCGGACATGGCCACCATTGCCAATGTGGTGACCATGGTCATGCTGGCTGCCTGGCGCATATTGCCCATTCTTAACCGTACCCTGGCCTGTCTGGTCAGCATTCGGAGCAACCGCGCCGGGGCCATGCACTGCCTGGAGCGGCTGGAAGCCATCAGAAAGGAAAATCTTGCACCACAGGCAGAACCTGACCCGGATTTTGCCTTCAAAAACGAAATCCGGCTGGAGCATATTTCCTTCACCTATCCCACTGCAGAGCGGCCTGCACTGACCGACTTTTCGTGCAGCATTGCCAAGGGCCAGCAGGTGGGCCTTGTGGGAATTTCCGGCTCTGGCAAGAGCACGCTGGCAGGCATTGTCAGCGGCCTGCTGGAGCCGCAGGGCGGTCATCTTTTGATAGACGGCAAGCCTCTTTCCCCTGCCGGGCTGGCAGCCTATCGCGGCAAGATAGGCTATGTGCCGCAAAGCCCGTACCTCATGGCAGGCAGTATTGCCGAGAATGTGGCCTTCAGCGAATGGGGAAAACCGTGGGATGCGGAACGTGTTCGCAAAGCCTGCCGCATGGCTGCCCTGGATATTGTGGAAACTGACCCGCGCGGCATTGACTATCCCATTGGCGAGAACGGCGCTGGCCTGTCCGGCGGGCAGGCACAGCGGGTATCCATTGCCCGGGCACTCTATGCCGAGCCGGAGATACTCATACTGGACGAATCCACCAGCGCGCTGGACCAGCAGACAGAAGCTGCCATCATGAAAACCATCAATGCCCTCAAAGAGCATCTGACCATTATCATCATTGCCCACCGATTGAGCACAGTGGAACAGTGCGATCAGCTTTTCTGGGTGGAAAACGGCAGATTGAAAAAACAGGGACCGAGCACGGCCATTCTGGCAGAGTATATAAAGGGCAACCTGGGGGGATGTCATGAATGAAAAAACACAACCAGGCCTTCTCGAATCAGCTCTTGAAATCCTTCGGCAGGCAACTTCCGGCCATCCCTATGCCAATCAGGCACAGCTGGCCCGTGCCACAGGTGAGAACGAACCCAATATATCGCGCTGGCTGAATGGTACTTCCACACCTACATTACGCAAGCTGGAGCCTGTGCTCATGACCCTGGGGGTGCGCTTTACCCTGCCGGGTGAGACTGTGCCAGAGCCATCGCAGAACAGCACTCCGCTATGGGAGAGAAAAGCCGACAGCTGGAAAATTCTGGAGAGGCCCGCACCCCCGCCGCCGATCCTTGCCCTCACGGTACGGCCTGACGATACCTCCATGCAGCCAACTCTGCGGCCCGGGGATGTGGTCATTATTGATACAGAGCAGAAAGAACTGCACAGCGGCCAGGTGTACCTTGTGCGGCAGCCTGAAAAGACACAGGGGCCATGCGTCTTCCGGCGGGTATGCCTGCAGCAGAGAGGCGGGCTCGGCATCCTTGTGCTGAATCCTGACAACCTGGCCGAGGGGCATGAGCCGCTCATACGTTATATATATAACAACGAACCGCCGAACAATCTGATCATTGGCCGGGCACTGCAGTGCATCAGAAATCTGAAGCGCTGATGCACTGTTGACCTGTGTGCCTGTTCAGCGCCGCCGTACTGACAGCAGCCCGTCAAGGATGGTCCAGGGGCTGGGCGGGCAGCCGGGCACAAAAACATCAATGGGCAGGGCCGTACCGTCACGGTCCGTAAGACCGTCCGTACCGCTGTGGCACTGTGCACTGGGGGCGAAAAGCCCGCCAGAGATGGCACAGGCCCCCACAGCTACGATGATGCGCGGCTCGGGCGTGGCTGCCCAGCTGTCCAGCAGGGCCAGGCGCATATTGTCAGGTATGGGGCCGCAGATGACGATACCGTCAGCGTGACGCGGTGAAGCCGCAAATTCAATACCAAAGCGCCCCAGATCAAAAACCAGGGTGCCAAGCACATTGCAGTCAGCCTCACAGGCATTGCAGCCACCAGCACTGACGTGCCGCAGCTTGAGCGAACGGCGGAAGAGGCTGTAGTCTCTGGGTGGCAGTGCCGGATCAGGCGCAGGTTCACCCGGGCGCACAAGCAGATCTTTACGATGAAAGGTCGCCATACGATAGTTGTCAGTGAAGCGTATGACCCTCTGCGGGCAGACATCGCGGCAGGCCCCGCAGAATGTGCAGCGGCCCATATCCAGCACAGGCGGGCGTCCCGGCCCGGCAGCACCGGGCAGCAGTGCCCCTGCGGGGCAGCTGTCAACGCAGGCCCGGCAGGGGCCACAGTCCGCATCTGAAATCTGCGGGCGGCCAAGATAGCGTGGCGAAAGCACGGGCTCCTTGCGGGGCCAGTCCAGAGTCCTGTATTTCTGGTGCAGACGTTCCTTGATAATACGCAACATGGGCGGGCCTCACAGATCGTGACCGCAGTAGGACAGGTTGAAACTCTTGTTACAGAGCGGAAAATCAGATATCTGCTCGCCGCGCAGGGCCAGGGCCAGCCCGGGCCAGTTGCGGAACGAGGGGTCATACACCTTGCAGGCCAGCAGCTGCCCGTCAGCGCCTGTGACAGCCACATGGCATATCTCGCCGCGCCAGCCTTCCACCTGGGCCACGGCCAGACGGTGCGGTGGCAGGGGGGGCAGGGCCTGCAGGCCGGGGCCTTCTTCCGGCAGGCTGGCCAGGGCGGCAAGATCGTCCTGCACCAGCTGCAGGGCCATATCCAGCTCGCGGCTGCGTACAAGACTGCGGGCCAGCACATCACCGCTTTTTTCCAGACAGGGGCCGTCCGGCAGGGTCAGATTTGCGAGCGGTGCGTAAAAACGTGCGTCCACATCCAGGCCGCAGGCACGGGCAGGCACCCCCAGCAGACCCAGCTGACGGGCCTGTGCGGCATCCACAGCACCAGTGCCCTGCAGACGGTCCAGCACACTGGCTGACTCCAGCATGACATCCACAGCACCGCGTGCATCGCGCCCGGCAGCGCGTACACGGCCGGCCATGTCTTCGCACTGGGCAGCATCCAGACCCTGACGTACACCGCCATAGGCCAGCAGGCCGCGGCCGAAGCGATTGCCGCAAAGCAGGGCCGTGATGTTCAGAAAGTCCCCGCGAATGCGTCCATTCCAGGAAGAGGTGGGCAGAAAACCTGTATCACCGGCAATGGCGCCCAGATCACCACAGTGATTGGCCAGGCGCTCCAGCTCAAGGGCTATGCGGCGCAGCAGCTGGGCCCGTGGGGAAACATCAAGGCCACAGAGACGCTCCCAGAGCACACAGTGGGCAGTGGCATGGGCAATGCTGGAATCACCGGCAATGCATTCGGCCAGGGGCACACGGCGCAGGGCCGGGCCCTGCAGCAGCAGGGCTTCCATGCCACGGTGCTGATAGCCCAGGGCGATCTCCAGATGCATGACTTCCTCGCCATAGCACTGAAAACGAAAATGCCCCGGCTCGATGATGCCGGCATGCACCGGGCCCACTGCCACCTCGTGCACCTCACCGCCGTCCACCCGGTAAAAGGGATAGGGTGACGGGGTGGTATCCGGTATGCGGCGCACAGGCTTGAGCCAGGGATGGCCCTCTGGCTCCACGCCCCACTGTTCATGGATCTCGCGTTCAAAATAATGTGTCTGCGGTGTCCTGAGCGTCAGGGAGGGATAACGCTCCACAGGCGGGGTACGCATGGCTGCCAGACAGTGCGTGGCATCATGAGCCAGAATACAGCAGAGGCTTACCGGCCGTACCGGGCCGGAGGCAGGCGCGCCACAGGCGGGGGCGTCTTCCGGCAGGCCAAACAGGGCCAGCAGCCGCCAGCCGTCTTCCAGAGCCTGGCCCAAGCTTTCCCCCAGTTCTTCCGGGGTCAGCAGGGGAAGGTCAGCAGGGTCGATGCTCTGCCTGTGATCAAAGGGTAGATATTCCATAATAGTTTCCTAGCCGCCCACAAGGGCAGCGCCCTTGCGCAAGAAGTCCCACAGCCAGTCAGGCACATAGATGCCAAGGCAAAGCACTGCCAGCGCCAGCACCAGTGGCGGCAGCACACTCCAGAGGGCCTCGCGGCTGCTTTCAGGGATGTCATAGGGCCGATTGCCCTGCACCATGCGCAGAACAGCCACAGACATGCCCACAAAGATCACTGCCAGCGCCGTCAGATAGATGGCGGCCAGCCAGGGATGCCCGGCTGCGAACATGCCCTTGAGGATCAGAAATTCACTTACAAAGATACCAAAGGGCGGCGAGCCGGCCACAGCCAGAAAACCAACGGTCCAGAGTGCCCCTGTGACGGGCATGGTCCAGCGCAGGCCGCGTATGTCATAGCTGGAAAAGGTGTGATACCGGGTGAGGATATTGCCTGCCAGCAGAAAGAGCATGCACTTGGTCAGAGAATGGCAGACCGCATGCAGCATGGCCCCCTGTGCGGCAATGCCGCCCAGACCTGTGCCCAGAGCCAGAATGCCCATATGTTCTACGCTGGAATAGGCCAGCAGGCGCTTGTAATGCCCCTGCCCCACGATGAAGACAGCTGCTGTCAGCAGTGAGAGCAGGCCGAAGAAAATCAGCAGATTACTGCTGAAAGCCCCCAGCCCTGCGCCCTGCATGATCTGATGGCCACGCAGTATGCCCAGCAGGGCACAGTTGAGCAGCGCCCCTGACAGCAGAGCAGATACCAGGGAAGGGGCCTGACTGTGAGCATCGGGCAGCCAGTTGTGCAGAGGGGCAAGGCCCATCTTGGTGCCGTAGCCTACCAGCAGAAAGACAAAGGCCGCCTTCAGCCAGGGGGCTGCGCCTTCTGCGCTGTGGGTCAGATACCAGTGGAGCTGATCCAGGCTGTCCATCTGCGGCGCACCTTCAGGCGTGTAGAAGGCCACGGATAACAGTATGGTGCCCAGCAGCGCGAGAGCAATGCCCACGGAACAGATGATGAGATACTTCCAGGTGGCTTCCAGTGAGGGGCGGTGCCGGTGAAAGTAGATCAGCGGTGCGCTGCTCAGTGTGGTCACTTCAATGCCGACCCAGAGCGCCCCCAGATGCCGAGTGGTGGTCACCAGGGTCATGGCAGCGAGAAAGAAGCAGAGACAGGCCGTAAAGCGACGCTCCGGGGCATTGGTGAACGGACGATTGGTCTGTATGCAGGTGCGCTCTTCTGTTTTTTCCTCTTCACGCAGATAGCCCGTGGCATAGCATGAGGCAGCCAGAAAGAGCAGACTGGCCAGCACAAGAAAGAGCGCCCCCAGAGCGTCAGGGGCCAGCAGGCCCATGAAGCCCTCTGGCTCCTGCCCGGTGGCCACACGGTGGGCTGTGCTCAGGGCAAGAGCAGTGTGCCCCAGGGCTGTCAGGGGCAGAAGCAGACGACAGAAGGCGGCATTGCCGACCAGCAGCATGGCAAGACCGGCAACCAACGGCAGAGCAAGCAGAGCTTCCAGCATGGCGTTCAATCCCTGAGACTGCGGAAGCCGTCCACGTCAATGGACTCGAAGGTTTCCACAATATGGTTGATGGCAATGCCCATAACGAAAACTGCCACAAAGATGTCCAGCAGCAGCGCCAGTTCAAACCAGACCGTATCAGCAGTCATCAGCGGGATACCCAGAACAAAGATACCGTTTTCAGCTACCAGATAGCCGATGACCTGGGCCAGGGCCGTACTGCGGCCTACTACCAGAATGAAACCGCAGAAGAGGGTGGTCAGCCCTGCAGGCAGGAGCAGCGGCGGGTACAGCCCCGGCAGGATCTGCAGACGCGTTTCCAGCCAGAGAGAGAAGATCAGCCCTGCCATACCCGCAAGCACGCCCAGGGCCAGCGGCAGATGGGGCTGCATGCTGGGGGTGAAGGGCAGTTTTTTATGTGTGTGCATCAGAAGCCAGGGCAGAAGCAGGCCCTTGATGAGCAGCACTGCACAGGCCAGCAGCATATGGTCGGCACAGAACAGAAGAGCGGCCAGGCAGATGCCCTGAAAGGCCACAAGGCGAATGAGAAAAGGCCGCCGAAAGGCCAGCAGAAGAATATTATTGACCAGAATCAGAAAGATCAGTGTGGCGAAAAGCGTGTCCATATCGTGCCTGCCTTTATCTGACCTGGGTGAGGATGAGGGCCAGGGCTGCCAGTGTGGTCGCGCCTGCCAGCAGCCTTGGGATGAGCAGAAGACGCAGACGGGCCATGATGGATTCTACCACACCTACCAGCACAGCCAGGCCGAAGATCAGGCCGAGGCTGGCCACCGCATGCTGCCAGAGGGGCAGGGGCGGCAGCAGCAGGGCGGCAATGAGAGCGGCAAAGAACCAGAGCTTGAGGGCCGCGCCGTAAAGGATCATGGCCAGGCTGGGGCCTGAGTGATCAAGCACCATGACCTCGTGTATCATGGTCAGTTCAAGATGGGTATTGGGGTCGTCCACAGGTATGCGGCAGTTCTCTACCAGCAGCAGGATGAAGAAGACCGCAGGCACGAGCAGCAGCTCTGCCCGGCCATCTTTCCAGGCCAGGGCTGTCTGCCCGTCGAGCAGGGCCGAAAAGGAGAGCCCCGGCGCAGAGCTTGCCGACGCTGTGGGGCTCATGCTCCGGCTGACGAGCACCAGCAGCACCAGAAAGAGCGCAGGCTCTGCCAGGGCAGAAAAGGCGGCCTCACGGCTGGCGCCCATGCCTTCAAACGAGGAGCCTGTGTCCAGAGCCGAGAGTATGAGGGCAAAGCGCCCCATGCCCAGCAGATAGGCAGCCAGCAGAAAGTCACCGCCAAAGGCAAAGGGCGATATGGCACCGCCCTGCGGCAGCAGGGCCAGAGCGCAGATGCAGGCTGCCAGCCCAGCCACAGGCCCGGCCGTAAAGACCCAGGTGGCCGTATGGCTGATGACCTCACCCTTACCGGCCAGACGGGCCAGATCATAATAGGTCTGCAGCAGAGGTTTGCCACGCCGCCCGGCGAACTTTGCCTTGACCCGGTTGATGATGCCGGGCAGCAGCGGGGCCAGCAGCAGGGCCAGAACCAGCTGTATCAGAAAAGGATTTACCTGACTCATGCGCTCAGCCCCCAGATCAGCAGACTGACCAGAGTAATGATGATATAGAGAATATACAGGTGTATCTTGCCGTGCTGCAGTATCTTGCAGGCATTGCAGAAGCGCAGCACCATTTCGAACAGCGGCGTGAACAGGCCGCTGCGCAGCCGGTCCGGCGCGGCCAGGTGCAGACTGGCCCGCCCGGCAAAAAGGCCCCTGCCGCCCCTGTCGCTTCTCTTCAAGCCCATGACCGGCGCGAAAATACACGCCAGAGGCTCTGAAAAGGCAGCATCAGTATACTGTATACGGGGGCTCGGTGCCTGGAAACCACAGCCCCAGGTGGGTTCGCGCCGCATACCGTGCCTGGCCAGCAGGCCACGCCGCAGCAGCGCCAGCAGCAGGATCAGCCCCAGGAAAACAGCGCCTGTCTTACCAATGGCACCAAGGCTGTGCTGCATGCTCAGGATGGCATCCTGACTTTGTGCCAGCAGCTCATAGGGCATGGGCGTGGCCTGGGCTGCCGTATAGGAAGCCAAGCTGAATACCCAGGCTGCCAGCAGGCCGCCGGTAATGCAGGTCAGGGCCGGCAGGGCCAGGGGCCATACAGTCTGCCAGGCAGGCGCATGCGGATTGGCGGCAAAGGCCGTGCGCGGCTCACCCAGAAAGGTGACACCATAGGCCTTGGCGTAGAGAGCTGCAGCCAGGCCACTGATGAGGGCCAGACCGCCCAGGGTCAGCAGCAGGGTGATCTGCCGCTCCAGACCGGGCAGGCTCGGGGCCTGCAGCATGGAGACCACCAGAACGAATTCTCCGGCAAAACCGCTCAGGGGCGGCAGGCAGGCAATGGATGCCGCGCCCAGGGCAAAGGCACAGCCGACCAGCGGCATGCGCTTCTGCAGGCCGCCCAGCTGATCCATGCGTACTGTGCCAGTGGCGTGCAGCACCTCGCCCGCACAGAGAAAGAGCAGCCCCTTGAAACCGGCATGGTTGAGCATGTGCATGAGCGCCCCGGCAAAACCCAGCATGACCATCCAGGGGTTGTTGATACTTTCGCCCACAAGGCCGATACCAACGCCCATGAACATGAGGCCCATGTTCTCCACACTGGAATAGGCCAGCATACGCTTGAGATTGCTCTGGGCCAGGGCCTTGAGTATGCCCATGAGCCCGGTGCCCAGGCCCAGCAGCAGAAGACACCAGCCCCACCATTCGGGGGAGGAGACCATGCCACCGGGGGCATTGAGCAGGCTCAGGCTGCGCAGCACTCCGTACAGACCGGCATTGATCATGGCTCCGGAGAGCAGGGCCGACACATGGCTCGGTGCGGCCGGGTGTGCTTCGGGCAACCAGACATGCAGCGGGGCAAGGCCGGCCTTGGCCCCGAAACCGATGAGGGCCAGTATGAAGAGCGTATCACGCAGCATGGGGCTTGCCGAGCGCAGGCCGTCACCACTTTGCAGCAGCTCCAGCGACGTGGTGCCCGTGCAGTGCCAGAAGAGGGCAAAGAAGGCAATGAGCGCCACAGCCCCCAGATGGGCAGCTACCAGATAGACCCATGAGGCGTCGCGTACCTTGCTGTCACCGTCGTTGAAATCAATGAGAAAGAAGGGCGCCAGAGACATGACCTCCCAGGCCAGGATAAAGAGCACAGTGTCGCGTGCGCTGATGACCAGGGTCATACCCAGCAGCAGCAGAAGGTAGAAAAACCAGTGCGCCCCCAGGTTATGCTCCTGTGGTGGTGTATGCCTGAGGCTCAGACTGCCGGAAAGGGCACAGACCAGGCCCAGACCGAAGACCGGCAGCAGAAAGAGACGGCTCAAGGCATCCAGCCCCAGAGTACAGGAGCCCAGGGGCAGCCCCCAGGGCAGGGAAAGAGACAGAACACTGCTCCACTGGCCGCTGTGCACTGCTGCCAGCCCAAGCACTGCGCCGGCTGCTGCGCCCAGGGGGCCCAGCACATTGGCAAGACGACCAGCCCCGCTCTGCGGTGCGAGCACGCTTATGATGGCCAGAAGACCGGTCAGCAGCGTCGCGGCCAGCAGAACCAGAAGTGAAATGAGAAAAATTTCCATACACACGCCCATATGCTCCACCGATAAGGGGCGGTGGGCAGGCCCCGGAACAGCGACTGCCGCTACCGTATGCCCTGCCGCAGCAGGGAGTCAAAATAGGCAATGGTCTTCTGCAGACCTTCATCCAGAGACACTACAGGCTCCCAGCCCAGTTTTTCACGAGCCAGGCTGATATCCGGTCGCCGCTGTCTGGGGTCGTCACCGGGCAGGGGCTCATGGCTGATGACTGATCTGCTGCCCGTCATGGCTATCACCTTTTCGGCCAGCTCCCTGATGGTGAACTCACCGGGGTTGCCCATATTCATGGGGCCGGTGAAGTCTTCCGGCGAGGCCATGAGGCGTATCATGCATTCCACCAGATCATCCACATAGCAGAAGGAGCGTGTCTGGCTGCCATCCCCGTAGATGGTGATGGGTTCACCCTTCAGAGCCTGCACGATGAAGTTGGAGACCACGCGGCCGTCATTGGGGTGCATCCTGGGACCATAGGTATTGAAGATGCGCCCCACCTTGATGGACAGGTTGCCCTGACGCCTGTAGGCGAAGAAAAGGGCTTCAGCACAGCGTTTGCCCTCGTCATAGCAGGAGCGGATGCCGTTGGGGTTGACATGCCCCCAGTAGCCCTCGCTTTGCGGGTGTACCTCAGGGTCACCGTAGACCTCGCTGGTGGAAGCCTGAAAGATGCGGGCGCGCAGGCGTTTGGCCAGGCCCAGCATATTGATGGCACCGTGTACGCAGGTCTTGATGGTCTGTACCGGGTCATGCTGATAGTGTATGGGAGAGGCCGGGCAGGCCAGATTGTAGATCTCGTCCACTTCCACATACAAAGGAAAGGTCACGTCATGGCGGATAAGCTCAAAGCGCCTGTTGTCCATGAGTTCTTCCACATTGGCCCGTGCGCTGGAAAAGAAATTATCCACGCAGAGCACTTCATGCCCCTGCTCCAGCAGGCGCGCACATAGATGCGAACCCAGGAAGCCCGAGCCCCCTGTCACCAGAACTCTCTTGCTCAGATGCATATTTCCCCCGAAGTACAGAAATAACCTCGGGACTGTATGCCAATCTGCTGCGACTGGCAATAAGCATATGCTTGCTTCTGCCCCATGGCACTGCTATTCTGCAACAGGGGAAAACCATGAGCAGAAAACATCCACCACGTATCGACCCTCTGACCCTGGCCCTGCCCTGCTGCGGGGTAGACAGCCATGCACACCTTGACGACAGGGCCTTTGATGAAGACCGCCATGCCATGCTGGCCCGTGCCCGTGCCGCGGGGGTCAGCGCCGTGGGTAATGTCTTTCTTGGCCCGCAGGAATTTGCCGCCGGGCGTGACCTCTTTGCCGGTCACCCGGAAGTCTTTTTTCTGATGGGCATACACCCCTGTGACGGGCAGGCCTGTACGCCTGCGGCCCTGGCTGCCATGCGTGATGCCTTTGCCGCAGAACCACGCCTGCGTGCCGTAGGAGAGATAGGCCTTGATTTCTACTGGAAGGACTGCCCGAGAGAGATACAGTTTCAGGCCTTTGCCGCTCAGCTGGACATGGCCCGTGAGCTGGCACTGCCGGTGGTCATCCATTGCCGCGAAGCAGAAGAGGACTGTCTGATGGTGCTGGAGTCCCGCGGATTTGCTGGTTACCCCCTGCTCTGGCACTGTTTTGGCGGTGGACTGCCCCTGGCCCGGCGTATCATAGGCAATGGCTGGCATGTGTCCATTCCCGGCCCTGTCAGCTATCCGGCCAACAGTGCCCTGCGTGAGGCTGTGGCCTGGATACCGGCCGAACGTCTGCTGCTGGAGACCGATGCCCCCTATCTTTCGCCCGTGCCCTGGCGGGGCAAACGTAACGAGCCTGCCTTTACGGTCTTTACTGTGCGGCAGATGGCCGAGGCCCGGCAGATGCCAGCTGAAGAACTGTGGCGCCTGTGCGGTGACAATGCCCGCCGCTTTTTCGGCCTGAGTTCCCTGTCATGCTCGGCCTGACCCTCCATACGCAGGACCCGGCCTTCAATCTGGCACTGGAAGAGCACCTGCTGACCAGCCTGCCCCCCGGGCATCCCGGCCTGTTCATGCTCTGGCAGAACTGCCCTTCCATAATCGTAGGGCGGCATCAGTGTACAGCTGAAGAGGTGGATGCTGCCTTCGTACAGCGGGAAAACCTGCCTGTGGTGCGCCGCATGACCGGTGGCGGGGCTGTGTATCACGATGCGGGTAATCTCAATTTTTCCTTTATCAGCCATGTGCCCGGCCCGGCCCGGCCGGATTTTGCCCGATGGCTTGAGCCTGTCTGCCGGGCATTGCGTGATGTGGGCGTGACAGCCGTTATTTCAGGTCGTAATGACCTTGAGGCAGAGGGGCGCAAGATATCCGGCAGCGGCCAGCGTTACTGGCAGGGGCGCTGTCTGCATCACGGTACGCTGCTTGTGCAGGCAGATTTCGAACGCATGGGCCGTGCCCTGACCCCTGACGCAGCCAAGTTGCGCTCCAGGGGGGTGGCTTCGGTTCGTGCACGGGTGGGCAATCTGGCAGATATCTGGCAGTCGGGTACGACCATGGAAGACCTGAAAGCCTGCCTTTTGCGGCACTGCGCCTGCGGCTTGGCAGACCTGGCTGATGCTGACACGGCAGCGGCTTCGGCGCTGGCGGAACGCAAATACCAGCAGTGGAGCTGGAATTACGGTGCGTCACCGCCCTTTGACGAAACACGCAGTCAACGTTTCGCCTTTGGGAGCATCAGCCTGCGTCTGGCAGTGCGGCAGGGACGCATCACAGACTGCCGCATTTACGGAGATTTTTTTGTACAGGACGACATAACAGAGCTGGAAAGCCTGCTGACAGGGCAGAGCTGTGAGCCGCAGTCTTTGCGCCATGCTCTGGCCAGTGTGGACTGGCCTCGCTGGTTCGGACCCTGTGATGCGGGCGAACTGCTGGATTTTTTTGCAGGTTGAGTTTCGCTTGCCAAGTCAGGCAGAGTGCGCATTTATATGAGGGAAGGATATAAAATTATTACTAACAGGAATTATTATTGACAAATGTGGTAGAAGCAAATATATGAGAGCCGCGGCGGCTGACAGGCCCTGTGTCTTTTTTTACCACAAACATCATGTACACGGAGAACGCCATGAAATCCTTGAAAGGTACCCAGACTGAAAAAAACATCCTGACCGCTTTTGCCGGTGAATCTCAGGCCCGCAACCGTTATGACTACTTTGCCTCCAGGGCCAAGGATGACGGTTATGTGCTGGTACGTGACATCTTTCTTGAAACCGCTCTGCAGGAAAAGGAACATGCCAAACGCCTCTTCAAGTTCCTGGAGGGTGGTGAAGTGGAGATTCAGGCGGCATATCCGGCCGGCGTTATCGCTGACAGCACAGCCAACCTCATCGCTGCTGCCAGTGGTGAAAACCATGAGCACACCTGCATGTATCCCTCGTTTGCCGCTGAAGCTGAAAAGGAAGGCTTTTCAGAGATTGCCGCTGTCATGCGCCAGATCGCCGTGGCTGAAGCCCATCACGAAAAACGCTTCCTGCAGCTGGCCTCTGACATCAGGGAAGGCCGCATGTTCATGCGCGAAAAGCCCGTCATCTGGCGCTGCCTCAACTGCGGCTGTCTGGTAGAAGGCAAGAATGCCCCTGATCTGTGCCCGGCCTGTGCCCACGCCAAGGCCTACTTTGCCGAGCTTAATTACAGCTTCTAGGCGTACCGTCATGCTGGAAACCATCATTTTCTGGGTCCATCCGGTCACCCAGGGGCTGGCTGTCCTTATCGGTCTGCTGGCCATGTGGCAGGGCATCATACGTGTGCGCATGCTGTGCGGGCAGAAGGTCATCTTTCCCTGGCGTAATCATGTGCGCCTGGGTACGGCGGGTCTGCTGCTCTGGACAGCCGGGGCCTATGGCTTCTATGTCACCCACAGCTATTTCGGCGGCACACATATCACCGGTATTCACGCCACACTGGCCTGGCCCATCATGGGGCTGTCTATCCTGGGGCTGATAACCGGATATATAATGAACAAATACAAGAAAAAGCGTTTCTGGCTGCCGCTTATCCACGGCGCAGGCAATACTGTCCTGGTTTTGCTGGTGCTCTATGAGTGCTGGACCGGCCTGGAGCTGCATTCGGCCTTCATGCCATAGCAGGCTGCAGAGAGCGTGAGAAAAAGGCGACCCTGTACGGGGTCGCCTTTTCAACTGTTGGGCTATATCAGGTTGCCATGACACAACCTTATCGCACTCAGGCTTCGAAAAAGGCTTTATAGGCTTGCAGCGTAGCGTAGATGTCTGCACAGCTGGACAGCTCAAAAGGACTGTGCATGGAAAGCAGGGCAGGGCCCAGATCGATGACCTGCATGCCGTAGGCCGCCAGAAAGAGGGCCACCGTACCACCGCCACCCAGATCTACCTTACCCAGTTCAGCTGTTTGCCATGGTATACCTTTAGCATTGTACAGGCTGCGCAGCCTGGCGAAAAATTCGGCGTCAGCCTCGCTGGCTCCGTATTTTCCCCGAGAACCGGTAAATTTGGCAAAACAGGGGCCATAGCCCAGTTGTGCGGCATTCTGTTTCTCATGTACTTCGGGAAAGTCCGGATCCAGGGCAGCGGTCACGTCAGCCGAAAGGGCACAGCTGTTGAGCAGTACATGTCGGCTTGGTGTTTCAGGCTCCCAGGCATGAGTCAGATCTTCTACACAATATTCGAAAAAGCGGGAGGAGGCACCGGTAGCCCCGTCAGAGCCTATTTCCTCCTTGTCCCATAAGATGATGGCCATGTTTGCCCCCCCGGCATTGGCATCAAGCAGGGCTTCCAGCGCTGTAAAGACACAGATGCGGTCGTCCTGGCCGTAGCCGCCTACCAGAGATCTGTCCAGCCCTACCAGTGTTGCCGGGCCAGCCGGCACGGCCTGTAATTCTGCCGTGATCAGATCTTCCTCTCTGATGCCGTATTTTTGATGCAGCAGCTCCAGCAGATGCGCCTTGAGGGGCTCCTTGGGCGTATCCTTATCGTCCTGCTTCCGGGGAGTTTCCCCGGGACTGTGCGAGAGGATGATGTTCAGCTTTTCAGCTTCAAAGGCATCGCTCACGATTTGCTGATTTTGTTTCTGAGCCAGATGAGGCAAAAGGTCGGCAATGCAGAAGACAGGCTCATCTTTCTGCTCTCCAATGCTCACCGGTATGCGTTCACCGTCTTCGCGCACAATGACACCATGCAGGGCCAGGGGACGCGCCAGCCACTGATATTTGCGTATGCCGCCATAATAGTGGGTTTTGGCCTGGGCTACGCCGGGCTGTTCGATCAAGGGGCGCTGTTTGAAGTCCAGTCGGGGTGTGTCGACATGTGCGGCAATGAGCGAAAGACCCTGCGCCAGGGGGTTCTTGCCCCGTCGGGCTGCAAACAGGGCTTTACCCCGCAGGTCGCGCAGCACACAATGTGTTGCATGGTTCCATTTTTCGTTAAAGCCGGCCTCTGTCAACCGGTCACGCACATAGGCTATAGTCTCGCGTTCGGTTTTGCAGTGACTCAGAAAAACTGTATAACGCTTGGTCAGTTCTTCCATGGCCTTGCGATGCTCGGGAGCGGCATAGGTCTCCCATGCGTTAACGGCATTGTATTCAAGTTTGGTCATAGCGTTGTCCTTGAAGATGAAGAGTGCAGCAGATGTGGAAAGAGTGCGAAGACCTCAGCCAGCAGATAGAGCGAGCCTGTGATCAGCACAGGCCCTTCACCTGTTCGGTGTGCAGCGGCCATACGCAAGGCTTCATGCGTCTGGCTGACGCAATGTGCGGTGGCCCCGGCCGGCAGGCTGTTCCAGAAAGCAGCTATTTCTGTGGCGTCAGCGGCACGGGGATTATGCAGCGAGGGGATGAACACAGGCGCTTCTGGCAATGCCGCATGCAG
This sequence comes from Desulfovibrio sp., assembly GCA_017396005.1. Classification (GTDB taxonomy): domain Bacteria; phylum Desulfobacterota; class Desulfovibrionia; order Desulfovibrionales; family Desulfovibrionaceae; genus Desulfovibrio. The sequence goes on along the minus strand of JAFQNG010000004.1, from coordinate 14,505 downwards.
CTGGCGGGCTACAGTGTGCCAGTCCTTGTCCCCCAGGCAGGAGAAAATGACAGTTGAAGGGCGTTTACCCGAAGGCAGTGCGGCAGTCAGGGTGGCGGTCAGGGCGCGCATACCGTGGGGATTGTGGGCGCCGTCCAGCAAAAGGGGTGGATGCCCTGCTCCTGCCGGGGCGTACTGCAGGCGGCCTGGCACAAAGGCTGCGCTCAAGGCCTGCTGCTGTCTGCTGCTGTCAGGTTTTTTTCGCAGTAGCGGGGCCAACGCCTGCCAGGCGCTGAAGGCCAGGCCGGCATTGGTCAGCTGATGTTGTCCCGCAAGGCCGAGATGCTGTTCATAAGCTGATGGCAGAGGATCTGCCTGCAAAAGGCGTGCTCCCTGTTTTTGAGCGGCATCGTGCAGGATGGCAGCTGCAAGGGGGTATTGCCTTGCTGTACAAACCGGCGCTGGGCTGCGTATGGCTGCAGCCTTGTCAGTGGCAATGGCCGTGAGGCTGCTGCCAAGCACATTGCCATGGTCCATGGCAATAGGGGTGAAACACAAAAGGTCGGCAGCTGTGGCCGTAGTGGCATCGTGGCGTCCGCCCAGGCCTGCCTCCATGACTGCCACATCTACAGCGCAACGGGTAAAGAGAAGCAGGGCCAGCACAGTCAGAAACTCAAAATACGTCAGATCAGGAGCCACACCCATGATACGATTGGCCCCTTCTACCCACAAGTCCGGCGGTACGGGGTGTCCATCGATATGTATGCGTTCCTGCGGAGAGACAAAATGGGGCGAGGTATACAGGCCTGTCCTGCAGCCGTGGCTCTGACAGAGGGCAGCCAGAAAGGTTGCAGTAGAGCCCTTGCCATTAGTGCCCAGCACCTGTGCTATTTTGAAGGAGGGGCGTTTGAGGGCCAGTGTCTCCAGTGCAGCATACATGCGTTCAAGGCGCATATCCTGATGGAAAAGGCCCACCTTGTGCAGATGGGCTTCCACATCGTGAATATCCTTAAAAGGGCCGCGCATGTACTACTTACCCATACCGCAGCATTTTTTGTACTTTTTGCCGCTGCCGCAGGGACAGGGAGTATTACGGCCCACGCGTGGCGCAGTCTTGGCAGGCTGGCGCTCTTTTTCTTCAGTTTCACTGCCGGAGTAGGAAAGATTGGCAGGTTCTTCCTTATGGCGAAATTCGCTGACCACAGCGTTCCGGGCAGCCTCACGCTCGGCCGCAGCGCGGGCTTCGGCCTCTTCAGAGCTGACGCGCTGTACCCGAACACGGGTCAGGGCGCGGAAGACGCTTTCGCGTATCTGGAAGAGCATGTCCTGAAACATGGAAAAACCTTCACGCTTGTACTCCAGCTTGGGGTCGCGCTGGCCGTAGCCACGCAGACCGATGCCATCGCGCAGGGCGTCCATGTTGCGCAGATGTTCTTTCCAGCAGCGGTCCAGCTCTTCCAGCAGAAAATAACGCTGTATGTCACGATAGCTTTCTCCAGTCTCGGCTTTCAGCTCGTCCAGGATGTCGCGGATAAGAGCCTCACTGGTCTCGCGTTCCGGCAGGGTGGCATCAGCAGGCAGTACACGGTCAAGGTTGAAGACATCACGCAATCGGGCCATGGCTGCTGTGTGTGCTTCACTCTGTGCGTCGTTGCTGGTGCTGAGAGAGCCATAGGCATCGTCCAGCACATCGCCCATGAATTCATCAAGTACCGGGTCAAGGTCTTCTTCCACCATGAGTTCACGCCGCAGGGTGTATATGACCTCGCGCTGCTGATTCATGACGTTGTCATAATCCAGCAGGGTCTTGCGTATTTCAAAGTGATGGGCCTCCACCCGTTTTTGTGCACTTTCCACTGCTCGAGTGACCATGGCGTTTTCAATGGCCTCACCATCGCGCAGGCCCAGCTTTTCCATGATACCTGCAATGCGTTCAGAGCCGAAAAGACGCATCAGATCGTCTTCCAGCGAAAGATAAAAGCGTGAGGAGCCCGGATCACCCTGGCGGCCCGAGCGGCCACGCAGCTGATTATCGATACGGCGGCTTTCATGGCGTTCGGTGCCCAGAATATGCAGGCCGCCCAGATCCACCACCCCTTCGCCCAGTACGATGTCCGTACCGCGCCCAGCCATGTTGGTGGCAATGGTCACCTTGCCTTTTTGTCCGGCCTGGGCCACGATTTCGGCTTCCCTGGCGTGCTGTTTGGCGTTGAGTACATTATGCGGAATCCCCAGTTTGTGCAGGCGCTGCGAAAGCATTTCGGACGTTTCAATGGAGATAGTGCCCACCAGTACAGGCTGCTGTGCCTGGTACAGCTCTGTAATGGATTGTACGATGGCGTCAAATTTTTCCTGGCGGGAGCGGAAGATCAGATCCGGGAGGTCCTTGCGGACCATGGGTTTATTGGGTGGAATGGAAATAACTTCCAGAGCGTATATCTGCTGAAACTCTACAGCTTCGGTATCAGCCGTACCTGTCATCCCCGCCAGTTTATCATAAAGGCGAAAATAATTCTGGAAGGTGATGGAAGCCAGAGTCTGGTTCTCGGCGGCTATGGTCACGCGTTCCTTGGCTTCCAGTGCCTGATGCAGGCCATCGGAGTAACGTCGACCTTCCATGAGACGACCCGTGAATTCGTCAACAATGACTACCTGATCGTTCTGGACGATATAGTCCACATCACGTTTGAAGACCAGGTGGGCCTTGAGTGACTGCAGTATATGATGCTGGGCCGTGATGTGGGCCGGGTCAAAAAGGTTATCCACCCCCAGCAGTTCTTCGCAGCGGGCTACGCCTGCATCTGTCAGAGTGGCTGAACGGGCCTTCTCATCAATACTGTAGTGGGCAGGTTCCAGTCTGCGCACCAGGGTGTCAATATTACGGTAAAGGCCTATGGATTCTTCAGATGCTCCGGAAATGATCAGTGGAGTACGGGCCTCGTCAATGAGGATGGAGTCCACTTCGTCTACAATGGCGAAATTATGCCCGCGCTGCACCAGCTGTCCGGCATAGAACTTCATATTGTCGCGCAGGTAGTCAAAGCCGAATTCGTTATTGGTGCCGTAGGTAATATCAGCATTATAGGCTGCCTTGCGTGCTTCATCGTCCAGGCCATGTACGATAACACCGGTACTCAGCCCCAGGAAGGAGTAAAGCTGACCCATCCAGCGGGCATCACGCCCTGCAAGATAGTCGTTGACAGTCACCACATGTACACCCTTGCCGGAAAGGGCGTTGAGCACTACAGCCAGGGTGGCTACAAGGGTTTTACCTTCACCGGTTTTCATTTCGGAAATCTTGCCCCGGTGCAGCACCATGCCACCCAGCAACTGCACATCATAATGACGCATGCCCAGCACACGGCGGGAGGCCTCGCGTACCAGGGCGAAAACCTCCGGCAGCAGGAGGTCCAGGCTCTTGCCTTCCTCCTGTACCTCTTTCTTGTACTGCGTAATGCGGGCACTGAAATCCGCGTCCGCCAGTTGTTCCATCTCGGGTTCAAGTGCGTTGATGCGTTGCACCAGCGGGCGCAGGCGGCGCAGATAACGCTCGTTCTTGCTACCGAATATCTTTCTGAAAAGGAAACCGAACATGTATGCTCCAGAAAAAGATTGCAGTATTAGCCCTGTGTCGGGGACTCTAGGGATATTCTGTTTAAAATAAGACTGATAAGATAGCCTGGCAATGCAGAGGCTCTAACCTTCAGCCTTTTTTGGTCGATAGACAGAGCAAAGGCGGCATGACATGGGTCTATGTTCTGACCACTTCCTGCTTGACGACGGCTTCGGCCTTGATCCTGTCCAGCAGTTCGGCAAAGGTCGTCTTGACATTCTCGCGAATGTCCCCGGCCACTACCAGAAAAAGCAGGTCATCACCAGGCTTGAGCCTGCCTTCTGCAGCTTCAGCCATGATGGCAAAGATGCCGGGGCGCTGCTCCATCTCGCGACAGATGGCCTCTATCCTTTCCCTGTCGGGATACACGTCTATGGCGCTGACAGGGCTGTGGTCATGGCGGGACCATGCGCGTACCACACCATTGTGTACAAGCGTCATGCCCACGTTCTCGGCAAATCCGGGGCGGGCTTTAAGTTCCTGAAGAGTTTTGGTAATGTCCATGAGTCACCTTCGCTGAGCATGTTTTGCGGCAGGTAGTATACAGAAGAGCCGCCTGACCATAAAGGATTTTATTCATGGCGCAGCTATCGCAGTTGTTGAATCGTCTGCCCGAGAGCAGAGATGTACATATGAGCACCATGGGGCATGTGCTCTGGGTCTGCTGGCATGATACTTTGCCTTCGGCGGTCAGCCAGACCCTGGTCAACTATGGTGGCATGCTGGTTAAAGAGGAGCACGAGCAGGCTCTCTGGTTCTTCTTTACTGATGACGTTTTTCTGGCTCTGGCCAGGCTGATGGTCTGGGGTAATTTCAACGATCTTCCTGTCAGTATTGAGCTCTTTCCCGGACGTTTGCAGCTGAGCAGCAAGCGTGAGGCCAGTCTGTCGCTGGACGGGCAGCTGCGTGCCCAGGAAATGCTGGTCAGGGACGACCTGGAAGTCTGGGTGCACCCCAAAAGCCGGGAGGGTATCAATGCTCTGCCGGGCATCACCTTCGAGTCACGGCCTGGCCGCCAGGGCATGGCCTCTGTAGACTGGGCTGCGCCACAGGTAGACGTGCGCATGCCCTATGCTTCCACTCAGGCCTGGTATGCACTGTTGCGTCCTCTGGGCAGCCAGCTTGACAAGGCCTTTCAGGCAGGCTGGAGCGCTATGTTCAAGCGCCTTGAGAGCCTGCTGGCAAAACACAAGATCAAGTTTATCGTTCATGAAACCTTCGTTATCCTGGCTGTGGATAATCTGCACATGTTACGCACTTTCATGCGTGACTATTTGCAGACCTTCAACAAGGAAAACAGTGATGCTCCCTGCTGGCCCTGTGTCTGCGTAGTAGCCGACCGCAAAAACCTGAACTTTAATATAGATCTGCCCAAGAAGATCGGCCTGCAGTGGGATAAGCTCATGCCGGACTTCCCCTATATCAGCTATCGCAATGCGTTCCTGCTGGGTGAGGGCTTTACTGTGCGGGATGTGCGCTATACAGGCGAACAGACCAGTATGGACAACTGGTGTAATATCCTGCTTGACCAGGCCGGTGTATCTTCCCGTTCCATCCCTTTGATGATGGCGGGACAGCTGACCGGCGGGTCGGGTGCATCTGAAGGCTGCTTCTACTGTGGTCTGCCAGGCCACACACCAGTGCAGTGCCCTACACGCACTTTTTATCCCAGCCGTCCCGATTTGTGGGACGATGTAGCCGGTCTGGGACTCGACAATATTAATGAGGCCTTTCGCCAGATCGAGGGTGTGCTGGCTCAGCACGGTATCGCCGGTTTTGAGGAACTGCTGGAGGGTGATGACGATACCGCTTTGCTTCTGCAGGCGATTATGGACATCAATGGGCCTGGTCAGTTGCGCAATGTTCCACGGCATTGGCTTTACCGTCTGCGTGAGCCTGATCCCGATGAAGAAAAGCCTGCCAGGGACGACAGCCCAGCCTGGGAGCTTCTGGAAAAACTTTCCCGCTCAGAAGCGGGGGATCTGCCAGCCTTGGAACAGGAGGTAGGCAAAGCCATCGCGCGGCATCAGCGTGACCCTCGCTTGCGTATGGTGCGCGCCTTTCTTTACATCGAAAACAATGATCTGACACGTGCATCGGCGGCTTTTCGCGAGGCGGCCGGGCTTACGCCTGCAGCTACGCTCCAGGCCTGGAATGAATATCTGCAGGCCCGTCTTGCCGAAGAACAAGGGCAGTACGGCGTAGCTATTGAGCAGTACAATCAGGTCTGGCGCGTCATGCCGCAATGGCGTGACGTACAGTACAGAGGTATCGTCTGCAGGGTGAAGATGGGTTTTGCAGAGCAGATACTTGATCAGCTCATCAAACTGGTGCGGGAAGAGCCCCATTACTTCAATCGTGTGCTCATCGACCCGGCCCTGGAGCGGGGGCGTCTTTTGATCCTGTCGGCCTTGTATGACATCTGGGCCGAGGCCAGGAAAAAAGCTGAAGAAGAGCGGGAACGCATCCTGGCTATGAAGGCTAGGCTGGCTCAATGGTTCACTGATGACCATCCTGTGCTGATGCAGCTGGGCGTGAAGATAAAAAAACTGGAAGGTTTGAGCGACGTCAATAACTATATAGCCTTTCTAAAGGTGGTGGAGCGTCGCCCTCAGCTGGAGAAAGAGCTGGAAGACTGCATACAGCGTGAAGTAGAGGAGTTGCGCAACCGCTACAAATACTGTCTGGATGTACTGCAGGAGATTCGTGACGAGGCCTCCTGGTTCCCCTTTCCCACGGTTCTGCGTGAGTTCAGCGCTGATTTCAATGAAAGCGCAGGTCTTATCAACTGGGCCTTCGCCTCCAACTTCAACGATGCCGACACCTTTAAGCGGGCACAAGGTACTATCACACGTCTGAGTGATCTTCTGCGTCGGTTGAAGCGACGTCTGCGTTCTTTGCGCATGGTGCGTGATGGTACGCTCTTTGCCCTGATCATGGGCAAGACTTTTATCTGGGTGGAAATCATCGGCCTGCTGCTCTGCTTCATCGGGGTGCCTGTCATTGTTTTCTGGGGTGACAGCTTCTATCTTGGCTGGCTTAAGGATTTGCTGGGTGAGAATCAGTGGTCCATACAGAAGGTACTGGCTATCATCGTTACGATAATTGCTCTTGGTGTCGGAGCCCTGCGCACTACTATTGTTTTTGATCGTAAGCGTGAGAAACTGCTGGAAGAGGCACGGGCGCAGCGCGAAAAGGCACAGCAGATGCGGCTGGAGCGCATTCGTCGCCAGCGTCAGGCCGAGGCCGAACACGCCAAGCGTATACAGCAGATGGAGCAGGAAAGGGAGCAGCGCAAGGCTCTGAAGGAAAAAATGAATCAGTAGCAGACCAGCCTCTTGCCAAAAATATCAGTACAAATTATTATTAGTGATATAAGGAGGCAGTATGGCAACACTGAAAGATTTTTCATATCATCATATAGACTGGAATCTCAGTCCTGAACATGCAGTGACTATGTATCTGGAATGGGGCAATAACGACTGGCATGCCGAGTATCCGCCTGTGCGCTCCAAGGGGGATGTATCACACTATTTTGTAGTAGACAGCTGGTCGGAGGAGCCCGTAGTACGCCTTGTGCGGCGTAACTCTGAAAATGCTGAAGATCTGATAACCGTGCCTCTGCCCGGGCATCTGCTGGAAGACTATCGGCAGGCTCATGGACACTGGCGCGGTATCAGTGAGCCTACTCCTGCTATCAAGAACTGGCTGCGTCAGGAGCTGGGCCAGTAGGGCAGCCCCTCATGATGTGAAAATGGCCCCTGCAGCATATGCTGCAGGGGCCATTCGTCTTTATGGATGCAAGATCAGATCATACCTTGCTCCTGCAGCACGGCAGTCAGTTCGGCCCTGGCATTTTCACTCATGGGGCAGAGAGGCAGACGCATCTCGTCACTCATACGCCCCATGAGAGCCAGTGCAGTCTTAACCGGTATGGGATTGCTCTCCACAAACATTACCTGATGCAGCGGAAAGAGCGCATGATGGAGACGTGCGGCCTCAGCCAGATCGCCCCTGTTAAAGGCATTACAGACGGCAGCCACACGACCCGGAACCAGGTTGGATGTAACGGAGATGACCCCCCTGCCACCCAGTGACATCAGGGGCAGAGCCGTCAGGTCATCGCCTGAGAGCACAGAGAAGTTCTCAGGACAGGCCTCCAGTACAAGGCTGCCCTGTATCATATCGCCAGTAGCCTCCTTGACGCCTACCACATGGGGGAAGTCCCTCGCCAGACGGCGCAGCACCGGAGCAAGCATGTTACAGCCAGTGCGTCCAGGCACGTTATAGGGGACCAGGGGAAAATCAACTGCCTGGGCTATGGCCCTGTAGTGCTGATACAGGCCCTCCTGAGTAGGCTTGTTATAGTAGGGGGTGATCAGCAGTGCCCCATCTGCCCCGGCTTTCTGTGCGAAACGTGTCAGCCGGATGGCTTCGCTGGTATTGTTGGAGCCAGCTCCTGCCAGTACAGGTACACGACCCCGGACCTGGTCGATACATATTTCGATAACACGCTCGTGCTCTTCGTGGCTGAGCGTTGCAGACTCGCCAGTGGTACCACAGGGTACCAGGCCATGTATACCTTCTTCGATCTGGAATTCGATGAAGGCGCGATAGGCCTCTTCATCTACGGTATCGTTCTTGAAGGGGGTCACAAGCGCGGTCATAGCGCCAGAAAAAAGCATAGATGACTCCTTGAAAAACGCGGCCAGGCAGTGTTGAAGCTTCACAAGAGCCTGGTCAGCTTTTGCCCTGTCGGTTTATTGATTGATGTAATCCTTCAGTTCTTTGCCGGCGCGGAAGAAAGGCAGGCGTTTGGGGTTCACCTTGACGCATTCACCGGTTCTGGGGTTACGTCCGGCATAGCCGCTGTATTCCTTGATCTTGAAGCTGCCGAAACCTCGAATTTCAATACGGTTGCCGGCCACAAGCGCATCTTTCATTGTATCGAAAAAGGTGTTGACCACAATAGTCGCATCATCAAAGGGAATATTGGTTTCCTCGGCCAGGCTTCTGATGAGCTCGCTTTTATTCACTGCTCCTCCGGGCTATGAATCGTCGTGACAAAGAATAGCAGGGGAATCTTTAATCTAAAGATACGCCATTTGGTCAAAAAAATAAAGAAAAAAGAAAGGCAGGTGAACAGCTCAAGCAATGGCAGGCTGTTCCGCACAGTGCCGATGATATGCGGCGTATGCTCTGTATTGTGCATCTGTCCGTACGGTCCGAGGTGCAAACATGCCGTTGCCCTGGCCTGTGCCGGGCTGGCACTGCTTGAAAAAAATACCGTACACACTGCAGGAACCTGCTGAACATTTTCAGTCTTACGTCACCGCCCTGTTCTGGCATGTTGCGTTCACGGCCGCATGAGTGGCCGCACACTGCCAAAGCAAGGAGCTGTCGTGAGCCTCTGCGTCATCCCCTATACGCCCCGGCCGCTGCAATGGCGCTTTCATGAAGAGCGCAGCCGTTTCTGTGTGCTGCTCTGCCATCGCCGTTTCGGCAAGACCGTGGCCGCGGTCAATGACCTCATACGCGAGGCCCTGCGGCGCGGCAATGATGACTGGCAGGCAGCCTATGCCGCGCCCTATCTGGGGCAGGCCAAGGCCGTGGCCTGGGAATACTGCAAGCGCTTTGCCGGCGCCGTGACCGGCAGCCGTTTTCTGGAAAGCGAACTGACCTGCATATTGCCCAATGGGGCGCGCCTGCGCCTGCTGGGCACAGACAATGCCCATGCCCTGCGTGGCCTCTACCTGGACGATCTGGTGCTGGACGAGCCGGCTGACATGGCCCGTCAGGTCTGGAGCCAGGTGCTGCGGCCCATGCTGGCAGACCGGCAGGGCCGGGCGCTCTTCTGCGGCACACCGCACGGCACGGACAATCTGCTTTACGATGTCTGGCAGCAGGCCGGGGCCAATGAAGACGGGCAGTGGTCGCGCTTCTGCTTCCCGGCCTCCATGACAGGCTATCTGCCCGAGGCAGAGCTGGCCGCGGCCCGCCGCAGCATGGAGGAAAGCGAATACCGGCAGGAATTCGAATGCTCCTTTGCCGCTGCCCTGCGCGGGGCCTATTACGCGGCCCTGCTGGATGATGCCGAGCGGGAGGGCCGCATCACCCGCCTTGCGCCTGCGCCGGGACTGCCCGTGCACACGGCCTGGGATCTCGGCATGGACGATGCCACAGCCATCTGGTTCTTTCAGGTGGAGCCTTCGGGCCAGTGGCGCATGCTGGACTATTACGAGGCCAGCGGCGAGGGCCTGCCGCACTTTGCCCATGTGCTGCAAAGCAAGGCCCAGCCTGCGGGCAGCCATGCCCAGGGCAGGGGCTTTCATTACGGTCTGCACCTTGCCCCGCGTGACATACGCGTGCGCGAGCTGGGCACAGGCCAGAGCCGCCTGGAAAGTGCAGCCCGGCTGGGCATCACCTTTACGGTAGCGCCTGCCCTGCCCCTGGCTGACGGCATTGACGCCACACGGCGGGCCCTGCCGCGCCTCTGGTTCGATGCCGCGCACTGCGCCCGGGGCATCAGGGCCCTGCGTGCCTACCGCCGTCACTGGCGGCCCCGGCAGGAGAACGCCATGGACGGCACAGGCGGCCCCCTGCACGACTGGGCCAGTCATGCGGCCGATGCTCTGCGCTATGCCGTGACCGGTTTCCGTCAGAGCAGCCTGCAGCATGGGCCGGGCCGGGCACGCATCACCTATGACGTTTTTGGAGGCATGGCATGACATTGGTATTCCGGCCGGCCGCGTCTCAGGCCGAATGCCTGGATTTTCAATCCAGTAAAAACTGTAACGATATCAAAAGGTTGCCGTGCAAATTTTTGTTACACAGTTAGTAGGTTACATATTTTAGGTTACATTTTTTCTTTTGTCCATCACCCGATTGAGGAAGTTTTTTTTCCAGCAAATCGCCAACCATCTGTCCTATCTCGCTGCTTCCAAGTGCAGCCAGAATTGGATTTTGATCCGAGTATAAACCAGCACTTTTAACATATTGATCAGTAGTTGTTGCACGGGTATGCCCCAACAACACTTGAGCAAAGTTCAAGCCTGATTCTGAAAATGTGATTGCAGCACTTTTGTGTCGAATGGCATGAAAACCAAAGGGCTTGACTCCTACTTTTGTGCAAAGCGTTCTTAGAAAACGAGACCTTGCCACATACGGTTTGCCAAAATTTTTGTTTCTTAAATGTTGCATGAAAACATTATCAACTTTGCATGGACGATTCTTATACCACCATGCTAATGCCTTAATCAATTCTGGATGCATTTGTAGCCATCGTATACGGACTTTTCCAGTTCCTGTTTTCTTATCCATTAAACGAATTTTTTTATGATTGAAGTCTACATCTTCCCACCTAAGTCTAAATATCTCACCTTTTCGTGCTCCTGTATAATATAGTGTCATAAGCATAACTAAATCTTGACCTTCAGCTTGACACAATACTTTAATAATATCTTCTTCAGGCGGAACATATCGATAAGGTGCTGGTGTTGGAAATTTTTTTACATTCGAAATTGGAGAAATGATTTGAGGAAAGTTTTCAAAAAAATCCAATCCCCATTTCCATGCAGCCATTAAATTTTTCCTATAAACATTAGCCACATTTGGGCCACGCTCATCACTGATCTTCGACAAGAAAGCATATGCCTTTGCTGCTGTAATGTCATCCAGTGACTGTATATGCATAGTCCCGCACCATGAGAAAAAATCACGCATTATCCGTTCTTTTTCCCTAATGGTTTTCTTTCCCATAGTTCTTTTTACGTGGTTTAGATATTCGCTTCCCCAAGAGATAAGCTTCTCCGAGTCCGAAAGGATCGTCCTCTTTTCTAAGGCAAATTTCTTTTGATCTTCCTCCCATTGCTTTGCAGCCCTCCATTCTGGGCCACCTTTTTTCCCTGGAGGGAACATCTTGCTGGCGATCTGTTTGCCATTTATATGTACCCGTGCCATCCAACAATTTCCTTTGTCCGGTCTCAATGTAGGCATTGTCAAAGTACTCCAACACTGCACCCCACCTGAACCGCCAGCGGTTTCCAAAGCGCCTGCCGCCTAAAGATGACGCTACACGCCTGACCGTTCTTCGGTCAAGGGAGAGGCGCTGAGCAACTTGGTTGATGCACAGTATTTCGTTAGAATCATAGTTTACTTTGAATTTGAAAATTTTTTTAAACCATCCCATTAAAAAATTCATTTTACCCTCCTATTTTAAATAAATATAATTTATTCATTATATTTATTATATGCTCGAATATCGTTAAGGCTTTTGATATATGTACGATTTAAGCTTCCAAAATAATATAATGAAACAAGTTCAATTCTGGTAGCACATGAATTATCATTTAATATTTTTTCGAAATTTATACGAACTGTATTTTTGTGAATCTTTAATTTATCAGCAATATTTTTTATTGTTAATCCGGATAAAATTAAATAAAATATTTCTTTGCCTCGGGTAGACATTATAAGATTATATGGTGTAATGTTATAAAATATACTAATATATCTTAATATCGATATATTACTAGAAACTCCAAATTTCTTTCTGGCATGTGCGAGATGTAAACGAACAACACCATAGGACATATTTAGCTTAGTGCTGATTTTTTTTGGGATGCACACCTTGTACAAGAAGATAGACAATATTGGATTCTGTTGGTGTCAAACGACTAGGCATACTTCCTCCGTGTATACAATTCATGATTAAAATGGTCTGAATATTTTTACACGGAGAAAAAAATTTTACGCAATGGTAAAATGATATACTTCCCGTCCAAGGAAGTGCTTATATGCCTCCTAGAAAAAGCTTTTATTGAACATTTAAATCAACAATATCAGCATGTTAGGACTTCCATAATACTCAAAAAGGCTTTGTATTTTTTTTGAAAAACTCCTTATAGCTTCCTATCCAATTGCGAAAACGGGCTTGGAAGGTAGAGAGAATTGAAAAATCCTTGATTGACCTTTTTGAATACTGTAATTTCAATAGGTTACGACACTCGACACACCTGAAAACACACTTTTTTAATGAGCTGATACAGGAGGACGGCAGAGCTCTCTGCTGTCCTCCACTTGTTGCGACATGTTTTACTGTGTGAGTGATGTCCATCTACTTATATCAACGCATATGCCGCAAGCACTCCACTGGGCGCAATACACACTGCAGAGGCAAGGGCAAATTTGCGCCAGATTGTGTTCTCCTGGGCAAAGTTTTTAGCAGCCAGTACCCCCAAAAACAGGCCAGTACTCAAGCTCAGAACTGCAAGAACAACGCCCACGGGCATCTGCAAAACAGGCGGAATTCTTGTGAGTCCGGCAGCGATGCCGTAACCGGCCCAGAGCAGCAAACTGCCGTATACCAGGTGCAGAAAAAGAACGAAACTTCCCCAGATCATCCAGTCACGCACATGGATTTTCAGGGACAGCGCCTGTGCCTGCTGCACCACATGCTCTGCCAGACGCGAATGCGCATCTGTGACTTTCTTTTCTGTAGCACTGGAAAAATCCTTCAAGATGTCTGCTGTGCTTTCTCGAATCTTTGCAGGCATGTCCTCATAGTAGGTGCGCTGATATTCCAGGGCAGTAATGATATCCCACAGGGCATCAGAACTGCGAATCCCCAGGCAGTTCTGTATGCGCTCCAGGCGCTCTTTTTCTTCGGGGCGAAGCGCACGGCCAAGGAGATTTTCAAAGCGGGAGATTTTTTCCGGATCCATATCCTTACTCCCCAATGACCTGCCCGAACATGTCGGCACAGGCGTTTTTCCAACGCCCCAACTCGGCCCGATCTCCGATGGGCAGTTCTGCCATTGCCTTTTTGATGGGCATCCTGCCAGAATACAGCCTGTCAGCCACACGGTCAGCAAGGTCAGGGAAATCCAGTGTTTTGCCCTTACGCTCTATGATCTCCCGCGACTTGGACTTGTTATAAAGCTCGAATTTTTCGGGTTTTCCATAATAGGTATTGCGGCAGATGTGGACGAGTGCATCAGGAAAAGCATTGAGGAAGCCGCGCAAAAGCTCAACTGAATCCCGCTGTCGGTTGATCACCCAGAAAGTCACCAGATCCCGATCCAGCTCACCTAATGTTGTGCGCAGGGTCATGCCGTATTTTTCAATACCAGGGCCACTGCGAGCAGCAGAGTTTATGACCATGCAGTGACGTGGAAATTCGTCTGCCGCATTGACCAGTTCTATCCAGCCGTCCGAGGTATCCAGATTGCACTCCCGGCACACAAGCACATCAGAGGCATGGGGCAAGTGTGCCTTGTACACGTCAGGATTGGCCGTATCGCTCTCGATGAGAAGCACACCCTTTTCGGCATCAAGGAGATAGTCAATCAAAGCGAAGGAGACCTTGCTCTTGCCGACCCCGCCTTTGCTGCCTCCCACATAAAAAATAGGCGCATTCATACTACAATTCCTCATCCGGTAAGTCCGGCACAATGAAGGAGGTTGTGGCCGGTTCCGGCTGTTTGACAGGCGCTTTTCCCTGCTTTTCCGGCTTGGGAGCGTCCCTGGTTTCTGTAAAGTGCCGCTTGATAAGATATGCTGGGATGATGATCCCCTCGTTTTTAAGAATCTGACTCAGCTCCTTGGGTTTGTATCCCTTGCTTTTTGCTTTTCTGAAGCTGGCTTCAAGCAGTTCTGCTGCCTCTTGCCGTGTTTTTTTCTCCTCCTTTTCCGGCAGATCCTCCATGATGCGTTTGGCTTTTCGTATCTGATCCGAGCGTATGGTGGGGCGCTGGGCCATTCTTCCTCCTCCAAACTAAGATTGGGGACAGCATAAACAAAAGCTCTGATCATATACAATTTTGCCATTCCCCGTCAGGGGATAGTCGTGGCAGGATGGAAGTTGTCTGACAACAACTTCCATCCTGGCGGGGGGCCCAACCCCCCCCACCCCC
>JAFQNG010000002.1 GCA_017396005.1 Desulfovibrio sp. | reverse complement strand
CAAAATAGAAATCATGTTTGGCAGACTTAAGGATTGGCGCAGAATTGCCACGCGTTATGACCGTTGCGCCCATACATTCTTTTCTGCCATTTGCATTGCTGCCATTGTTATCTTTTTTATTTAATGAGTCCTGAGCCTAGAAGTTTTTTTTCTTGCCGGGCGCGTGTGGCTGCACTTGTTCGAGCGCCATCCTTCCCTGTTTGTGCAGCATCGCCCTCAGACGAACAAACCTTTATTTCATGAGGCAGGATGTCAGCATTTCTTGCAGCCCACCGTTCCAACTCGGCGAGTTCTATCAGGTAAGGGAAATCGCTCTCTGGTACAAACTGGCAAGGGACAGATGCTTTGACAAAAGGCCAATCTAGCTGGCGCTGAAAGAAGGGCCTGTCGGGACTTGTTTTTTCGTGCGCCCGAAACTCCGCCTCAAAAAAGGTGACTATGTGCCTTTTACTCGTCGTTGGCTCGTTCAGCAGATCAATAAAAGCCTGCTCGCCGTATCCGCTCCAAGTACAGGCCAATATGCTTTTGAGCACTGTAAAGGGTATGCCGCCAAGTGCCTCGTCTAAATCGACAACTGTCCCATATAGGCTTTCGCCAATCAATCCATCCTGCTGTACCGTAAAAGACCATCGTTCTTCATCCCAGCGAAAAGCTTTGACGCCACCCCTTTTCATATGCGCGCCCCGACAGGCTGTGCCCGTAGGCTGTCGAGGTAGTCCGCCCACTCCTGCATCATACGCCGCCGTTCCGGCAGGTATTCCGCCCTATTGTATGCATCCCGAACAGAATTCTTTTCAGCATGGGCAAGTTGTGCCTCAATCCAGTCCCGATTGTAGCCCCTTTCATTCAGCAGGGTAGATGCCATTGAGCGGAAACCATGAATCGTCATCTCACCACGCCCATAACCAAGGCGGCGTAGCGCATTGAGCATTCCCATATCTGAAATACATCGTGTACGGGATGCCTGCCCCGGAAAGACAAGCTGACCATTGCCGTTCAACTCTCGTATCTGCTGAAAGAGCTTCACCACTTGCCGGGCCAGAGGCACTACATGGGGACGGCGCATTTTCATGCGTTCGGCAGGAATAACCCATTCAGCGGCATCAAGGTCGATTTCATCCCAACGTGCCCCGCGTAACTCACTGGAACGGGTAAAAACATACGGCATGATATACAGAACAAACCTGATGGACGGTTCACCGTGATAACCTTCAATGGCACGCAGCAGTGCGCCTATTTCCTGGGGGTCTGTGATTGCAGCGTGATGCTTGGCAATTCTGGGGGCAAGCGCCTCACTCAGGCCGCTTGCAGCATCGGCAGGGACAATGCCAGCGATACGGGCATAGCGTGTCACCTGCCCGCAAATTTGGGCCAGACGGTGTGCTGTCTCAATGTGCCCCTTTTCCTCCGTCATTCGGATAGTCGCCAGAAAGTCAGGCGCTCCAAGCTCCAGGATGGAGCGATCCCCTATGTGTGGGAAAATCAGCGTCTCCAAGCGGCGGAGGACTTGCCCGGCATGGCGCGGCGTCCACATGCCGCTTTTCTTTCTATGCCACTCACGGGCCACAGCCTCGAAGGTCTGCCCCTTGGCTGTCTCAACTGCCACGGCCTCAGCTTTGGCGGCCTTTCGTTCTTCGCCGGGGTCTATGCCCCGCTTCAGCAGGTCTTTCATTTCGGAGGCACGCAGCCGCGCCTCCTTCAGACCTACAGACGGGTACACGCCAAGGGACAGGCGTTTTTCTTTCCCGGCAAAACGATATTTGAGCCGCCACCACTTGCCCCCATTTGGGGCAACTTCAATGTACAGGCCTTCGCCGTCTGTGAGCTTGTAGCGTTTTTCCTTGGGCTTTGCGCCGCGAATGGCGGTATCCGTGAGTTTGAAAGGCATCGGGGGCAACTCCTGAAAGGGGGCAACAGGTCATGCTTGACTTGCCCCAATTGTTGCCCCCAAATTTTGCGGATGTCAACGTACCTTAGTGAACGTTAGTGAACGCTAGATAATGAAAAAGTCCGCTCTGCTCAAGGCTTTGCGGACTTTAACGAACGTCTCTAAATTATTGTTTGGCGGAGGGGGTGGGATTCGAACCCACGTACCGGCTCATCACCGGTAACTCGATTTCGAGTCGAGCGCGTTACGGCCGCTTCGCTACCCCTCCTTCCAGTCAAGGAAATTGTATACTCCTTTTTGTCATGAAAGGCAATATATCAGCGACGACGCAGGGCCTCTATGACCTCAAGAGCGTCGCTCTGCTTTGAATTACCCTGCAGAGCGCGCAGAGCCATGTCTTCTGCTTTTTCCCGTTTATGCCACAAATAGTACATCTTGGCCATTTTGCCAAAGGTAGACGGGTGTCCACCGAACGTCCGCAAGATAGTCTGATAAACGGCTTCGGCCTTTTCATATTCATGCAGTTTCATCCAGGAGGTGACCGCTCCTGTATAGGCTGCCGTGTGCCTGGGCTGTTTCTGTATACTTGCTTCAAACATTTCTGCAGCTTCAGTATGCTGCCCAGCAGCAGCGAAGATCTGCCCTACTTGAACGTAGATACCTTCTTCGCTACTGAACTCTTCAGGTACCCGCTTCAGAAACGCCCTGCCCTTGGCCAGTTGGCCTTCCTGCATGAGGCGCAGACCAGTCTCGATTAGTGTCTTCTTGCGCTCGATACGGGCTTCGGTCTCACGTTTAATGGAATTTTCTGCCTCATCCTTCAGAATTTTCGTCAGGCCTTCCAGCACTGTGGCCAGAGCGGCCTCCTTGCCTTGCTGATAGGGCAACTTGCGTGGCCTGCCAGTTTGCCCGGGGTCAAGCAGAGGTTGCAGACGCTGATGGCGTATGAGCGAGTTGAGAAAATCATTGACCTGTATGTCCACTTCGGCCCGGGCAGCGCGCATGAGCCGTACGCCTGAGCACTGGCGCATGGCAGCAGCCATGGCCAGCATGGCCCGCTCGACTTCATTACGACGTAAATAGCCGTTGGCGCGCGCGATATTCTCACGCAATTCCTTGGGGGGGACATTCAGCATGACGAGTTTTTTTCCTTCCAGTGGTCCGTAACGGTCTGGCGTTGCTCCGTCAACATCTGTAACACAACATCCGGTACTAGATAACGGATGCTCCGTCCTGTCAACCACAGGCTCCGAATACGTGAGGCACTTATATCCATCCAGGGTATATCAGCAAAAAGGGTCATACCCATTCCTGGCAGGCGTACACAGCGTACTCCTGGACAAAGCTTTCCCTTTTCTGAGGCATTGTGCCAAAGGTGGCGACTGATGGTCAGAAAGTCGGCAAAGGTTGCATCACGCGGCGCCACCAGCAGATGGCAGAGTTGTGGCAGAGACAGACCATTACGCCAGGTAGGCAGTAGCGCGTAGTCCTGACTCCCCAGCAGAAAAAAAAGGGGCCTGCCTGGTTCTGCCTCTCTGATAGCATATAGTGTATCCCAGGTATAGGAGGCACCCGGACGCTGGCCTTCCAGTCTGTTACAATGCACATCTGCAAAGGGGGCTACGGCAGCTTCAAGCATGGCGGCGCGTATTTCAAAAGGCAGAAGATTATCAGCCGACTTATGCGGAGGATTGGCACAGGGTAGCATCTCCACGCTGCTGATAAGAGAGCCAAGCATCTCACGGGCTTCTACCGCCAGACGCAGATGACCCACATGTGGAGGGTTGAAGCTGCCTCCATAAAGCAGCAACCCCTGCCTATGTTCCAGACACGTTGCCATCTATTCACGCACCTGTCCCTGACCCAGTACCACAAATTTTGTGGTCGTCAGTTCATGTACACCCATGGGGCCATAGGCATGCAGTTTGGAGGTGGAGATACCAATCTCCGAGCCAAGGCCCAGCTGCCCCCCGTCATTGAAGCGGCTGGAAGCGTTAACTGCCACCATAGAGGCGTCAGCCTCACGTATGAAACGCATAGCATGACAGTGATTGCGGGTGCAGATGATTTCTGTGTGGTTGGAGCCGTAGCGGGCGATATGGTCAAGGGCATCGTCCAGACTGTCAACAACGCAGACTGCCAGGATCATCGCATGGAACTCCTGCCCTAGATCCTCAGATTGCTGCAGCACAGCATTCGGCCCCAGCAGCGGCAGTGAGCGTGAACAGGCCCTGAACTCAACCTGGGCAAGCTCCCGGGCTAAGACAGGTAAAAATCGTTCAGCCTCCTGTTGATGTACCAGAAGACATTCCAGCGCATTACATACTCCAGGGCGCTGCGTCTTGGCATTGCGAATGATCTCAAGAGCCTGAGGAAGATCGGCATCAGCGTCCACAAACGCATGACAGACACCTTTGTAATGCTTGAGTACCGGCATGGTGGCTGCCTCAGTGACGGCGCGTACAAGGCTCTCTCCACCGCGAGGAATCATAACATCAATATATTGGTCAAGTTTGCAGAGAGCGGTCACAGTCGCATAATCGGTCATGCGTACAAGCTGCACTGCATCTCGGGGCAGACCAGCTTCTGCCAGTGCCGTTTGAAGAAGATCTGCCAGAGCACGGTTGGAGTTCTGAGCTTCGCTGCCACCCCGCAGAATTACGGAATTACCTGCCTTGATACAGAGTATAGCCGCATCAATGGTGACATTGGGGCGGGCTTCATAAATCATGGTGACTACGCCCAGAGGCACACGCATACGACCTACTAAGAGCCCGTTGGGGCGCTGCCATTGCTGCTCGGTGGCACCTACCGGATCAGGCAGATCGGCCACATGAAGACAGGCTTTCTTCATTTCAGCCACGATAGCCGGTGTGAGGCGGAGGCGATCCAGGCGAGGGGCGTCTAGCCCTGCGACGCGTGCGGCCTCTGTATCTTGACGATTGGCCGACAGAAGAGCCTCTTCATGCCGGGACAGCAACTCAGCCAGAACAGTCAAAGCTCGGCTTTTTGTCCGAGCCTGGGCCCGGCTCATAACTCTGGCTGCCTGACGGGCCTTGAGGCCCAGTTCCCGGGCATATTCGACAGGCGTCATGGACGCTCCTTCACCGCTGTACAAGCGGATATTTACTTTGCAGGATGGACAGCGTATATGAAAAGTTCAATTGTTTTGAACAGACAGGGGTATGCCGAAGCAATAGCCCCAAGGAGTTTTTGATACATGAATCCACAAAAGAATCAAGGTGAAGCGACGCTGCCATTGCTCCGGGATCTGCAGGCCGAAGTCAGTACAGAAAGCGCTCCCCTGCTCCAGTTCATTTTACGACATGCCGGGCTTATCGCCGGGGTGGTCGTACTTTTTTTACTGGTTCTGATAGGTACAGGTATCTGGAGCTGGCATGCAGGTAACAAAAATGAGGAAGCGCGGGAAGAGCTGGCCCGTACAGAGCTGACGTTGCAGGGCAAAGAGCGTACTGCTGCTCTCAAGGCCCTGGCTGCCCGCATGCCAGATGCCGTGCGTGTGCCGGCCCTGCTGGCCTGGGCGCAAAGTGCGCTGGCTGATGATGACCCCACTGCTGCGGCTGAAGCCTATTCAGCTGTGGCCGCTGCAGATGCAGATGGCGCGCTGGGTAAGGCGGCGGGCCTGGGACAGGCAGCCAGCCTGCTTAAGGCTGGTAAGAGTGTGGAAGCCTTATCTCTTTTACAGAATATCGAAGCCCGTCTGCCTGAGAACAGCCGTTCTCTGGAATTACGGCAAATGGTAGCTGAGGCGGCAGCCGCAGCAGGCCATAACGATATAGCAGCCAGGGTGTATCTGGCGCTGGCAAGAGACAGTCAGGGTGTAGAAAAAGATTACTTCAATGCCCGCGCCATGGCTCTGACACCGTCGGCCGCAAAAGAGCAGGAGCAGTCTGCGCAGCCCTAGTCTGCGTCTGTCATACAGTCCATTGAGGGAGGAAGCATGGGCGGTAATACGCTGTTGCACGGCGCCGGTGGCGAGCGTCATTTATTGCTGGGTAACGAGGCTATTGTGCGTGGCGCACTGGAGGCCGGTGTGCAGATGGTTTCCTGTTATCCGGGTACGCCATCGTCAGAAGTGCCTGATACTTTTGCCCGTCTGGCTGGTGAAGGTACTTTCCGGCTGGAATATTCGGTTAATGAAAAAGTTGCCATGGAGATAGCAGCTGGCGGAGCTCTGGCTGGGGCCAAAAGTTTGGTCACCATGAAACATGTGGGTCTTAACGTGGCAGCAGACCCTCTTTTTACAGCAGCATATACCGGTCTGCCAGGTGGTCTTGTGGTATTGAGTGCCGATGACCCCGGTTGTCATTCCAGCCAGAACGAGCAGGATAACCGCTATTTCGCACGCGCTGCCTCTCTGCCGTGCTTTGAACCTGCATCTGCCCAGGAAGCCAAAGACATGACCTGTGCGGCTTTTGAACTGGCCCGTCGCCTGCAGCAGCCTGTACTGCTGCGCACCACCACTCGCGTCAGCCATGTACGCGGGCCTGTGCTGTTTGGTGATCTGCCTGACGAACCTTCATCTGTGCCTTTCATACGTGAGCCCGGTCGTTTTGTACCGGTTCCCGCCGTGGCCCGCCGTCGTCATGCAGCCCTGAATACCCAGATGGAGGAAGCTCGCAAGGCAGCTGAAGCCAGCCCCTTCAATCAGGAGCGTGAGCCGGCCGCCCCCTGTCGTCTTGGAGTTATTGCCAGCAGTGTGGCGCGCGACTACCTGGCTGATGCACTGGTCGAAGGCGGCTGGGAAGATCGTGTCCGTGTGCTGGAGCTGGGCATGACATGGCCCCTGCCGCTGGATAAAATAGGTAATTTCCTGCGTAAATGCGATCGCATTCTGGTGCTGGAAGAGGGTGAACCCCTGCTGGAAGAAAGTATCTGCGTTCTGGCGCAGCGCCTGGGCCTGAAACTTGAAGTACAGGGCAAAGACAGGGTTCTGACCAATCAGGGTGAATATTCTGTACCGCTGGTGATGCAACGACTGGCTGCATGGCTGGAAACTGAATGCCCTGTACACCCTGTGCATACGCCGGAGCCTGATTTACCCGGTCGTCCCCCCAATCTCTGCGCAGGCTGTGCTCACCGTGCGGTCTATTTTGCCGTGCGTCGCGTTTTTGGTGACGATGCGTGCTATTCCAGCGATATTGGCTGTTATACCCTTGGTTTACTGCCGCCCCTGCGCATGGCTGATTTTCTGCTCTGCATGGGGTCATCCATCTCGGCAGGCAGCGGTTTTGCCCGTGCTTCGGGCAAGCCGGTAGTAGGCTTTATCGGTGATTCTACCTTCTTCCATTCAGGCATGACAGGCCTGGCCAATGCACTCTTCAATAAACATGATCTGCTGCTGGTGATTCTGGATAATGACACCACGGCCATGACAGGGCATCAGCCCAATCCCGGCATGGTGCAGGAAGCACTGGGCGAAAGCGGTAATCATCTGGACATTGAATCTGCCGTGCGGGGACTGGGCGTAACCCAGTGTGTCAAGGTGAAGGCCTATAATCTCAAGGCTGTGACCCGGGCCCTGGAAGAAATGAAGAGCAAAAGTGGTGTGCGTGTCATCATCGCAGAAGAGCCCTGTGTGCTCTATGCCAGACGTCGTCTTAAAAAGGCACAGGCGCAGGTAGCCACAGTAGTGCAACAGGGGGCCGAGGCTCAACGCTGCCTGGAAGAGCTGGCCTGCCCGGCCTTCTGTCGTAAAGACGGCAACATAGCTGTGGACGAGACTCTGTGTACGGGCTGTATGCTCTGCCTGCAGGTAGCCCCCAATGCCTTCAAGGCCAAAAAGCGCTGAATGGTGACATCATGAGCACAAGTAAAAACAAACGACTGCGGATATATTTTACCGGCGTAGGCGGCCAGGGTACACTGACCGCCACCAAGCTGCTGGCTGATGCCGCTCTGGAGGCCGGCCTGGACGTAGTGGCCGGAGAAGTACACGGCATGGCTCAGCGAGGTGGAGTAGTGGAGTCAGTATTGATGCTGGGCGGTTGGCGTTCTCCACGCCTCGACCTGGGAGAGGCTGATGTACTGCTGGGTTTTGAGCCTTTGGAGACACTGCGTGGTCTGCCCTATCTCAAGCCAGGTGGAGCCATCTTTTCCAGCTCCGATGCTTTGCCGCCACTTAGTGTTTCCCTGGGACAGGCTGCATACCCCGGGATGACGCACATCAAAGCGCAGGCACAGCAGATAGCAGGTATATGCCGCTTCATGCCCTGCCGCAGCCTGGGTCAGCAGGCCGGCTCTGTACAAAGTGGTAATACTGTACTGCTGAGTGCGGTATGCGCATCGGGCATTCTGCCTTTTGGTACGGAGGCGCTGGAAGCCGCTATCAGAAATACCCTGCCCTCCAGACTGCAGGATGTTAATCTTAAGGCATTGGAACTGGGCTTATCTATATAGTGTCACTATACCTCACAGGCCCGGAGGAGTCTCATGAAAGGATGGTTGCTGATTCCCTTTCGTTATAAGATGCTTCTGGGCCTTGTGCTTCTGGTGAATCTGGCCTGTCTTGGAACGAGCCTTGTCATAGGCAGTCTGTTCGAAAACAATCTTTTCAAAGAGAAAGGCAACTGCCTCCTGGGGCTGACCCGCATTCTTGATAAGGATCTGGGTCGCGGTGGTTTTGAGGAAATCCTCGCCCGGCATAATGCAACCCATGCCCCACGAGCTGAACAGATCAGAATCCTCAACAAAGCCCTGTCAGAGGTCAGTGAGAGGGTTGGCCTTTCTCGGCCGCATCTTGGCGTGGGTTATTATTCAAAGGATTTGGATGCCGTACTGACATATGCGCCAGAAAGTAAATTTGCGCATACTCTCGGTCAGAGTATCGATGCCAATCATCCGGGTAGAACTGTTATGCGGGAGAACCGCGAGATAGTTGAGCAGGGCCTGATGGTGCGCGGCAATATCCTTAACGCCATGCATCCCATTGAGCGACAAGGAAAGGTTATCGGATATATCTGGGCCAATGAGGCCATGGAAGATGTGCTGGCACAGCTTGCCGACTTGCGGGGCAAGAGGATCTATTCCCTGCTACTGATCATGCTGCTGAGTATGACGGCTCTTATCCTGCTTGTGCGGCGTTCACTCGAATCAGTTGACAGGATCAGAGATGGCGTGCAGGCCATGCGCGGAAACCTGGGAACACGCATCGGGGAAGTGTGCGGCAGTTTCAGGGAAGTAAGCAGAAATATCAATATGCTGGCAGATGATCTGCAGCGGACAGAAGCGGAAAAGCATCGTAATCAGGTCATTTTGCAAACACTGATGGATAATGTGCCTGCTCTGGTCTATGTGTGCGAACCTGTGAGCAAAGAACTTGTTTTTGCCAATGCCGCTGTATGCCGTTTTCTGGGTGTTCAATGGGAGAACATGCATGGCAAAGCCTGCCATGCATTGATGCGCAAACTGGATACTGTCTGCCCTGACTGTCCCATAAACCAGGATGGGGTTCTGCCTGATGGTCAGGAAAATTTTGAGCGTGAAGCCATAGTGCATGGCCGCATGCTGCTTGTCAACGACAGAATGGTCATCTGGCCAGACGGCAGGCGCCTGCATCTGGCTGTGGCCACAGATGTGACCGACAGGCGGGCACTTGTTCAGGCTGAGGCTGCTGCCAGGTCCAAGAGCGAGTTTCTTGCCAAGATGAGCCATGAATTGCGTACGCCTATGAACGGCGTTCTCGGTATGACGCAGCTGGCCATGCAGGCCGACCCGCCCCCGGCGCAACTGGCCTATCTGAAAAAAATACAGGGCGCTGCCTCGCTGCTGCTGGATATTATCAATGATGTGCTGGACCTGGCCAAGGTGGAGGCAGGCAGGTATATCCTCGAAAAGCGCGTCTTCTGCCCGCGCGACATGCTGGAAAAGCTGGACGCCCTCATTCGGCCCCGCGCTGAAGAGAAAGGCCTGGCCCTGCACCTATGCCCTGATGCCAATGTACCAGCACTGCTTACTGGGGACGAACGCTGTCTCTCACAGGTCTTGCTCAACTTGCTGGGCAATGCTGTCAAATTTACCGACACTGGATCTATTACACTGCACATGACGGTCTGTACTATGACAGACAGAACCCTGCGCCTTGAATGTACAGTGCATGACACCGGTATCGGCATAAATACAGAAGAGCAGAAATCTGTCTTCAAACCCTTTGTGCAGGCTGCTGCCTCCACGGCCCGGCAGTTTGGCGGAACAGGTCTCGGGCTGACTGTCTGTAAGGAGCTGGTAGCACTTATGGGCGGCACTATTACCCTGCAGAGCACGCCTGGCAAGGGCAGCGTCTTTGCCTTTCATGTGGTAATGGAGGAGGCAGACGTCAATGCAGGCAGTCAAGGCATCCCTCTCATGGAGGAAATACGTTTCGATGGACTGCGCATCCTGCTGGCTGAAGACAATTTGCTCAATCAGGAAATAGCCATAGGCATACTGGAACATATGGGCTGTACAGTCCATATCAGTAATAACGGGCAGGAATGTCTGGAGGCTTTTTGCAAGGGCCAGTATGACCTTGTCCTCATGGATATGCGCATGCCTGTCATGGACGGCCTTGAAGCTACACGGCGCATCAGGGCATACGGTACGCCTGAAGGTACAGCCATCCCCATTGTGGCTATGACTGCTGATGTCATGGCTGAAGATCGTGCTGCCTGCCGTGAAGCCGGCATGGACGGACATCTGGGCAAACCCATCAATGTGGACGAGCTTCGGGCTGTTCTGGCCAAGGTCGCAAGCCGCAAGGGCCGTTTGCAGCAGAAACAGTAAGACCCCGTCTGAGCGAGGTCTGTGTTGTTTCTCTCTTACAGGCCCAGCTGGGCCAGCATATCGTCAATGGCGTTCTGTGATATGCCGTCCTTGGATGGCCCTTTGAGGCTGGAGCAGCCCTGACGACTCTGGCGAAAGTCTTCAACTGCCCGGCTGGCTTCATCTTTCAGCGTCTGAGCATCCTTGTGCGGATGCTTTTCTGCAGCGTCGATAATAAGACCTGAGGAGACATAGAGCTCCACTACACTGTCTTCTATCTTGCCCAAAGCTCTCATGACTCTTTTGATGCGCTGGCCTGTAATGTCCTGAAAGCTCAGGGCGGTCAGCAGGCCCGTCAGATCATTACCCAGCTGGCTATTAATTGCTTCCAGGCGATCCAGGTTTTCAGTAAGGTTGCCATTGCGTAAAGCCTGAAGTATCTGTGCGCTTTCAGCCTGCAGGTCAAGATGCTTTTCCACTACTTCCATGATGTTCATGGCAGCAGTTTCCGTAGCTCTGAGTACTTCATCCAGGTCGTCTGAGGCCTCGTGAAAAAGAGCATCCGTACCCGATGCAGGCACGCTTTCGTTGGAGGCTGTGGATATCTGCTGATAAATATCCTTGAGGCCCTGCCGCATGTCAGAACTGAGTTGCCTGAAGACTGCGGGATTGTTATTTTGATCAGCCATATGCTTTCCAGTGCAGACTAGCTGTTGGTTTTCAAAAAGGATTTAGCGCGTGCTGCTTCTGGCGAAGAGGGGTATTTCTTCATCAACTCCTGCAGACGTGCCTTTGCAGCAGCCTTCTGATTCAGTTTGCTGAAGCTGATGCCCTGTTTGAGATAAGCCCCGGGTGCACGAGAGGATTTGGCATGCTGCTTGATAACTGTATCATAGGCCAGGGCCGCATCAGCAAACTGGTTTCGCTGGAAATAACATTCGGCCAGATAGAACTGGGCGTCAGCTATCAGATTGTGGCTGGGATAGTTCTTCAGAAAATCGGTAAAGGAGCGTTGAGCCTCGTCATACCTGCGTGCGTTATAGGCATTGACACCTGCGTCAAAAAGCGCCAGTGAGATATCTTTTTGCGGAGCCTGCAGAACAGGCTGCGGTGTGGGCTGCCCCCATGTGCCGTTGCCCGGCCCCTGAGCCTGAGATGAAGACGCAGCATAGGGCGCGGGTACAGCTTGGAAGTCCGAGGCTGCAGACTGGTTATAGACGTCTGCTGCCGGGGAGGTCGCAGAAGTCACAGGCATGGGATCTCCCAAGCTCAGATTCATGGCCATACTGCGCTCAACCTGGCGCAGGGCGTTGTCATGCGTACTGACACGATCAGCCAGGGCACGGGCACCGCCAATATTCTGCAGGTCATCCAGCTGGCCTTTAATGGTATTCAGCTCCTGCCGCATGGCCTGCAACTGATTCCAGGCATCGGCCTGGGCTGGTTGCAGCTGCCTGAGCTGACTTTCATGCTGCTGTACCTGCTGTTCCAGGCTGAGTGTACCGCTGCTGCCGGAACCGCCAGAAACGCAGGCGCTCAGCAGCAGTCCAGCACAGGGAAGAAGAACTGTTTGAAAAAGTGCATATTTTTTCATGTCAGCCTCGTCTGTCTGCTATACATCTTTTGATGGAGTACTGATCCTGGCTATGGCCTTGCCGCGTCCGATTACGATGTAGATGATACCCCCGATGACAGGCAGAAAAACTGCCAGCACCAGCCATAGGGCGCGGCTCTGAGGTGACTCGAATTCGTGTTGCCAGATATGCCAGATGCTCCAGAACGATGGAAGCATGGGAATTAAAGCCACAAGAACATGCCACCATGCAAAGGTCATGACGTTTTCTCCTCACCGGAAGGCTGTGTGTCTGCAGATGTTTTTGACTCCTGTCGCCAGAAAGCCAGACACGTCAGCAAGGCACCTGCACAAATACCCATGTCGGCCACGTTGAAGGCAGGCCAGTGCCATGAGCCCCAGTAGAAATCCAGAAAATCCACTACTGCACGAAAGCGCAACCGGTCGATAAGGTTGCCGAGGGCTCCACCCAGAACAAGGCCCAAACCGCTGAAGAGCCAGGAGTCGTGCCGGGAATTACGTACCAGAGTGCAAATAGCCCAGACAGCTGCTGCAGTGGCAACGAGAAAAAGCCAGAATTGCCATTCAATATCAGAACGGTTCAAGAAACCGAACGCTGCGCCTCTGTTACGGATATTAACCAGATCAAAGAAGCCAGGGATGATTGGAACCGCCCGGTATTCTGGTATGGCGGTCATGACCCAAGCCTTGCTTAACTGATCCAGTACGATGACAAGCAGAGCCAGACCGCCGGTGATTACATAGCGTCGCTTCATGCAGCGTCTGTACTACCTGTTTAAGGGCATTCCCTGAGTACTGCTGCACAGCGTGGGCAGAGCGTTGGGTGACTGGCATCCGTACCCAGCCCGGTACTGTATATCCAGCAGCGTTCGCATTTTTCACCAAAGGCTTTTTCTACTCGCAGGCTGAGACCAGGCACTTCGGCATCAGCTACAGCATCGGTCGGGGCTTCACACAGAGGGGCCAGAAGCAACTGCGAAACCAGGCAGAATTCCCGCAAATCCGTGTTCAGCCCTTCCAGGCGAACACGCAGATCATCGGCCAGATACAGCGTAATGCGTGTATCCAGCGCGTGCCCTACGACACCTTCTCGCCGCAGGGGTTCAATGGCCCTGGTCACGGCAGCGCGTACGTTCAGAAGCACGTTCCAGTCATCGCGCGTGGCATCAGGCAACAGGAATTCTTTGCCTGAAACTGGCTGCAGAGCGAAGACGGTGGGGGCTTTTTCGTTTAGCCCTTCCGGGATATGTCTGAGTACTTCCTCGGCCGTAAAAGAGAGAACTGGCGCCATATCGCGTAACAGCATACGTATTATGTGCCAGATGGCCGTCTGGGCTGAACGGCGTTGCAGGCTGTTGGACGAGGAGGCATAGAGGCGATCTTTAAGGATGTCCAGATAAAGGGCCGAGAGATCGCTGACGCAGTAATTGTACAGTCCGTGATAGACCTTGTGGAATTCAAAGTCCGTATAGGCTTGTTGTACCTTCTCATGCACCCGGGCTGCCGTATCCAGAGCAAAGCGGTCCAGCGGTAACAGGCGGTCCGGCGGCAGCAGTTCCGCCGTTGTCAGGTCATGGACGCTGCCCAGCAGATAGCGAAACGTATTGCGAATGCGCCGATAGGCATCTACCAGACGGCTAAGTATCTGGTCAGAGATACGGATGTCTTCACGATACTCTACCGAAGACACCCAGAGGCGCACAATCTCGGCACCAAACTTTTCGATGAGCTCCTGTGGGGCAATAACATTGCCAATAGACTTGGACATCTTGCGCCCTTCGCCATCAACCACATAGCCGTGTGTAAGCACTGCTCGGTAGGGCGGCGTCTGCCGCGTACCTATGCTGATCAGCAGGGAACTGTGAAACCAGCCACGGTGCTGATCAGAACCTTCCAAATACAGATCTGCCGGGCTGGAAAGTTCAGGTCTAGCCTCCAGGACAGCAGCAAAACTGCTGCCTGAGTCAAACCAGACATCCAGGATGTCACTTTCCTTTTTCCAGCGGTTCCCGCCACAGTGAGGGCAGCTAAGCCCGTCAGGCGTGACCTCCTCTTCCGTACTTTCGTACCAGTAGTCACAGCCTGTGGGGTGAGCAGCAAATTTATCGCAGATGTCGCGCATCCAGACCGGGTCGTTCCATGCCTCGCCGCAGTCTTCGCAGCGCAGGGCCAAAATGGGTACCCCCCATTGTCGCTGGCGCGAGATACACCAGTCGGGCCTAAATTCTATCATATTATGAATGCGTTCGCGTCCCCAGGCGGGGATCCAGCGGACATCATTATCAATGGCCTGCAGAGCCTTCTGTCGCAAGTCATTGGCATCCATGCTGATGAACCACTGTGGTGTAGCACGGAAAATAACCGGATTTTTGCAGCGCCAGCAATGCGGATAGGAATGGCTGATCCTGGCCGAATGCAGCAGCCTGCCCTTCTCGCTCAGCTTCTCTATGACCTTGGGGTTGGCCTCAGTAACGGTGAGCCCGGCGAAAAACTCCACGGTTGGGAGAAAGCGTCCGGCATCATCCAGGGGGGAGTAGATGTCCAGCCCATAGCGCAGACCTACTTCATAGTCTTCCCGGCCATGCCCCGGTGCTGTATGCACACAGCCCGTACCGGTTTCAAGGGTGACGTGATCGCCCAGTGTCAGCAGAGCTTCACGCTCGTAGAAGGGATGTCGGGCCACAAGACGCTCAAAACGTTCACCCCGCGCTTTACCCAGCACTGCCGGTTGTTCCCATCCAAAAAGAGCGGTACAGGCAGACAGGCGCTCTTCTGCCAGTATATACTGCTTGCCGGCGACATCCACCAGTACATATTCAAAGTCGGGGTGCAGGCAGACAGCCATATTGTTCGGCAGTGTCCAGGGAGTAGTAGTCCAGATAACCACATGGACGCGGGCAGGGTCCGCTTCAGGGAAGATATCTTTCAGCCGGGCATCGGGCAGAGGAAAGGCTACATAGATGGATGGTGATGTATGATCATAGTATTCGACTTCCGCCTCAGCCAGGGCTGTATGGCAGGAGCAGCACCAGTAGATGGGTTTTTTTGCCCGCATCACACTGCCATTTTCTACAAAAGATGCCAGTTCGCGTGCCGTAGCCGCCTCATAGGCAGGCTTCATACTCATATAGGGATCTTCCCAATTACCCAGAACGCCTAGGCGCTTGAACTCTCTGCGCTGCACGTCAATCCATTTGGCGGCATATTCGCGACAGAGCTTGCGTACCACATGGGCTGGCAGCTCCTTTTTTTTGGCTTTGAGCTCCTGTTCCACCTTGTGTTCTATGGGCAGACCATGGCAATCCCAGCCAGGTACATAGCGGGCCGCATAACCCTGCATATTGCGGGATTTGACCACGATATCCTTAAGTATCTTGTTCAGGGCAGTGCCCATATGTATATGCCCGTTGGCATAGGGTGGGCCGTCATGCAACATGTAGCTGCCTTTACTGCCAGAAGCGGCCGTCATCAGGTCAGCAGCATTAATGGCATCCCAGTGCTTGAGCATTTCAGGCTCACGCTGTGCCAGATTGGCCTTCATGGGAAAATCGGTTTTGGGAAGATTCAGGGTTTTCTTATAGTCGCTCATGCCGTCTCCCGACTGCTGTGCCCGCCATGCGGATGAAGATATAACGGTTTAGTTTGGGCAAAGAGCGCCCCAAAGTCAAGAAGGTCAAAGCTGCCAATCAGGGCTGACGCATCTCAAAAAGGCGACGTAGCCGTGCCCGTAGCTCAAAGGACGTACGGGCATCATCTTTGCTCTCGATCCCCGTACGGTTCGCAGGCTCACCTGCGGGGACTGCTAAAGCAGCACTCCGTGTCGGAACAGCAGAGATCTCGCCCGCCGTACCCAAACTATAAAAATGTCGGGGGCTGTCTAACAAACGGGGCACCTCTGTCTGCATTGGGGCAATATAAAGCATGTCTGCTAAAAAAGTTTTCGACAGATCTTCCTGACAAGACTGGAACGCATTTTTCCCATCAACCAAATCTCGGCGATACGTTTGGACAAAAATCCCATGGTGGGAAAAGAATGT
>JAFQNG010000057.1 GCA_017396005.1 Desulfovibrio sp. | reverse complement strand
TGCAGGCATACGGAACGAGATCCCCTTGATGATGGGGCGTCCACCTGCAACAAAATAAAGATTCTCAGCTGTGATCTCTCCGACAGGATCAGGCAGATCCATATTGGG
The DNA here is from genome assembly GCA_017396005.1 of Desulfovibrio sp. Classification (GTDB taxonomy): domain Bacteria; phylum Desulfobacterota; class Desulfovibrionia; order Desulfovibrionales; family Desulfovibrionaceae; genus Desulfovibrio. Next base: position 1,627 of record JAFQNG010000057.1, on the reverse strand, counting down.
AGCTGAGGGAGGAGTATCCAGCAGTTTTTTGAGTCGCTGATAAGCCCCACGGGCTTCCAGAGATTGTTTATAGGTGGCCATGGCCTGATCCAGAGGAGCCAGGGCGCGCCCCATGATGATGGATCCGGCAATCATGATACCGGGAGAGGCTTCCTGTTGTATGGCCAGCCATGCCCCGGCAGCATAGATGAGAACCTGCAATCCCATACGCAGGGAGCGGCTGATGGCCTGGAGCAGACCTGCACTGTGGCTGGCACGGGTCTGCAAGCGAATGACCAGATCGTTGCTCTTGCCCCAGCGGTCTGTGACATTGCCGATCATGCCCATGGAACGTACCAGGCTGGCATTACGCATGGCAGCGCTGTTGACAGTTGCAGCATGGGCATTGACCTGAGTGGCTGACTCCAGACGCTTGCGCGTCAGCCGCTCTGTTAGAATACCCAGGATCAGCACAAGAATGCCGCCGATCACGGACAGCCAGCCGAGCATGGGATGCAGTACGAATATCAATAGAAAGTAGATGGGCATCCAAGGCAGGTCAAAGAATGCAAAGACTGCACTGCCACTAAAAAAGGTACGCAGGGTCTGCACATCCTTCAGACTGCCGGTTTGAGAAACAGCCTTTCTCTCTGGGCTGCCTGCCAGTTGCAGATTCATTTTCATGACCGTTCGACTGAGCATATGGTCGAACTCGATACCTGCACGGACCAATAGGCGTGAACGTATCCAGCTGAGCAGAGCCAGAACCACAAGACATATGCCCGCAGCAATGGTGATGACAACCAGGGTTGCCGCATTGTGGCTTGTCATTACCCTGTCAAAGACCTGCAGCATGTAGACAGGGAAGGTCAGCTGCAGAATATTGACGAACATGCTGAAAAAGAAGGCATAGCTGAAAAAGTAGCGGCATGAGCGCAAGAACTCCTGCATCCTGTCCTCCTGAATCTGCTACCTGAAATATGCGGCCAGCATGCATATGGCCGCTGTAAGGCAGATCATGCCAGTTGTTTTCAGAAAACTTCGACGCAGAGCAGGCGGCCAGCATCGAATATCCAAAGCTCTGAATCCCCGGCCTGACATCCAGGCCTGAAGCGCATACAGCAAAATGAGTGATGCTGCCCCGGCTAAGGCCGCAGCCTGCATGACAGTCAGATCTGTACGGTGTGTCAGACGTATAAAAAGCAGTGGATACAGCAAAACAGGCCAGTATCCCATACTCCTGTGCCAAACCATGCTCTATCCTTTCTTAAAACGTCGTATTGCCGAAAGACTTCGACGCAGCCAGGCAGGCAGAGCAATCTGTTCCGGACTCAACAGCAGAGAAAGCAAAATACTCAGGCGGCCTGGGAAGTGACGCGCACGTTGTGCATAGCTGTGCAGGCCTGTAGGGTCTGCCTCCCTCTTGAGCACAATTCGGTATGCGTGCATGACAAAGGCTGTGCCCTCAAGGCGAAGCAGATGACGCAGTTCGCGCCAGTCTAATGGCGCTGTTTTCTGCTCGCCTGCTGCCTGCCGTACACTTGCCATGAAAGCCCGGCAATCAAAGGTGCTCATGTTGTACTCCATAGAGATCAAGGCTGACATCAAGGCGTGTATGCCCGCTGAAATAGAACGACTTGTCCTGTAC
>JAFQNG010000056.1 GCA_017396005.1 Desulfovibrio sp. | reverse complement strand
TAGATATATATAATATAATATCTTTTATTATTGAAAGATAACTTTTGTTTTTTTCTCCATAATACCATCATAATGATAAGTTTGGGAATTTATAATACATTGGATCTTCAAAACAAAGTATACTTCCGTCAAATACATTATCATAACTCCATCGTACAAATTTAGGAGGCCAGTCTCCATCATGAGTTATACTTCTGGCACCATCAAAAGTTACTAATAATTTTTTTTTACTATGTATTTTTAAAAAGATTTCAATTCTTAATCCATTATAGGTAATACATGTTCTTCCATTTTTTATTTTTTTACAGGAAATATTATTAAAATCAAATGAAGGATTAACTTTTTCTAACCATGTTTTATCTACGCTATGAATATTTTCTCTTTTATTATTTATATTTTTTATGAACTGATCATACTCATAAAATGTAATTTCATCAAATATACAATTTTTCATAGATTATACTCCTTGTTTGTATTTTTTTTAATCAATGATTCTATTAGAAGAAGCAGACTAATCGTATAACTGTAACCACAATATAAATTCAAGCTGGCAAGGCTGAGCATTTCCAGCCAATAAACCCGCTGGGGGCTACGAATTCCAATGTGTTTATGACAGAAGTTTGACAGAAATTTGTACCACTGATCCCGCCCATTGGATAATCATGCTTTCCTTTAATGATAGTGCAAGGAAGCCCTGTCTGTATATGCAGTGCATATTTTGATGCAGGATGCGTCAGAATCACATTTCCATTATTCTGTTGAGCGTCAACGAATTCACCACAGTGGAGACGCATTTTTACAGTTCCGTCATAAGGAGAAACAGAATCATCAAAATTAAAACATAGTTCGCTGAGAGAGCCTGCTATTTTTCTTTTTACTACATGGTCTGCATAGCACCTATGCTCACCAGTGATAGCAAAGACTTCACCTTCCGACGTGCCGTCAACCGAAGCAAGACCTAATTCGATGGAATATTCACTATCTTCAAGGTAAAGATTATTGTGGGCAGCGGCTGAACGAAGATAGGCAGCATAACCAGAATTGTACTCATGATTATAAAAACTGGGGTCAATGAACCATTCTATGCCATCGAAAAACAGAGAAAAACTAAGGTTATCGCAGTGCTTGTGGGTTTTGCTGAGGCATGATGCAATAAAAACAAGTTTGTACGGTTCTTCTTGGTGAAAACCTCTCACAACAGCATAACCTGCTTTTCTGAACACACGGAAGATTGGTTTATCCAAACTCTCCACAAAGGAGAGCGTGTTTTTGCGCGCATCCAAAGCTTTTTCGTGAGTCTGAGGATAGCGGAACGTATCTCCAAAGGCAGGAAAACGCTTGTGAGTCCATTGGAAATATTTGCTGAAATTATCCATTTGGGTGGGAATCGAAAGAAGACTGGTTGTCTCTTTGGTCAGTTTCAGCAGTGAAGAGATAAGTTCAGCTATTGGTATTCCAGCTATATGATATCCATAACTATTTTCAAAACTGATACGGCAATCGCCATCTTCTACATAAATATGGTTGAACATAGCCTCAAGTCTGTGCAGGGCAAGATTTTTCCAATAGCTGGAACCAGACCAGTCTGGGAATATTTGCGCGGTGAGCAAAAGAGCGATATCCTGAAACATACCATGATTATGGAAACGTATGGCCTGATGCCTGACATAGAAACTTTCATTGGCCATAAGTTGTGCATGCTGGAAAATGGCACCTGCAAGTCTGGTCTGGAAACGATAGTCGAATCCTTCCTTGCGTCCTATGAGATACATAAAGCACAAAGAGATAAGACGTTCAGCCGCACCATGCTCATGATATTCGATTCCTCGGGAAGGTTTGGAATGGTAGAATTTTTCCAGCCACAAGCTTGTAAATTCGCGGGCAGCGCAAAGATGACCCAATGATCCTGTTTCCAGCCAACCAAGCAGAAGAAATACGACTGGGTGCAGAGCCAGATAGCTCCACTCAAAGGTAGTGACCTTACCGAAGTCTGTAGGGAAGTCTTGAAAGACAGGCCATTCTAAGGAAATATGTGTTATAGGCATTTTTCCTTTTTTAAAAAACTCATCACAGTTTTGTCTTTTCATTATACCAAGGGTACTTTTATATTCTATAAGAATACCAATAATATCATTATCGTTCTTGTGTGGCATCAGGATAGACGGAAGAATTTTTTCAAGCGAGGGGTCTTCTTTCCAGAAAACGAGTTCTGCCACATCTATATATGCCTCTTTGTCAAAGTCTCCCATCATGATGAAACGGGCATCGTTAACAACTGCTTCGGCGGCTGGGGCATTGGGATTGTCCAGAAGGAAAACGATATCCTTCTGGCCTATGGACATGGTGACCCATTCTCCTTCCTCACAATGTCTACCATGTATTTTATAAATAGTTCCATCATACAAGAAACCTAACGTAAATTTGTATTGCCCTTTCCATCCTTTCAGGCGGAATCTTATGCTGAATCCGTTATACTCTTTATTCTGAATAGTAAACCTACAAAAATAATTTCTTTGAGGGGCATTGAAATTAAAACGAAGATAATTTTCAATATCATGCATTGATCCATTAGTAAATATTTGCGGTAGTGCATTTTGTCCTTTTTTAAAAGAGAACATTACCATATTTTTTATACATCTATCCAGAATATAAAAAGGAACAAAAATATTTATTCTCAAACTGTCAATTGTACGAATATACAAATCTCTAATATAGTGAAAAGGGCTTTCCCCCCATTTATGTTCAGGATCGCATACAAACATTTTATTTTCATAGGTAATAAATGGGATTTCTGATTTACCCACTTCGGCATACATAGATTCCAAGGTGGAATTATTCCTTGCAATGTCATCATCAGAAAATTTTTCAAAACTCAGGCCATCGTTACGTTCGGCACTCCAGAAAACTCTGTTGACGACCAGCTTATGAAGCAGACCGTGTTTCGCAAGAAATTCCGTAAAACGAAACCATGCATCTTTCCATAAAATCAATCTTTCATTGCTATTGGCTTTGATGATATCTCCAGAATGAGGTTTTACCCCAGTTTCAAGTAATTCCGAGCTAATAGAAATAACACTGTCACCTGTTTTCCATAAATCAAAACGTTCATCAATGAAGTCTACAAGCAGGATGTCAAAATCTTTATCCAGAAGAAGGCGAGGTAAGTCTCCATTGATATCAACACATCGGCGACGAAAATTTCTTGAAAAATTGTTTAAATTAAACGAAGTGCCCTCTTTAAGAGGGAGGGAGGAAGGAAATGCGCTTATCAAAGAAGAGCACGCCACATAATCCATCAGCTCAAATTCTCCATCAGAGGCAAATTCCAATGCATCACGGCTTACACAGCTTCCGTAAATAAATATTTTTTTCAAAATCATTCTCCGCGAATCAGTGCGAGTTCCTTATCAATGATAATTGCTGCTGCCGATTGTTTCCGAACACGCTCGGCAGCCGCACGGCTCATGGCAAGGAAAATATCCGGCTTGTCCACGAGGCGGGCTATACCTTCGGCCATGGCTTCCGCATCCTCTGGCGGGGCAAGTATTGCGCAGGTTTCGTCAGTAAATTCCGGGATGGCCGCCACAGCATTTGTCACCGGCACAAGGCCGGAACTCATGGCTTCGTCACGGGAAACACCTTGGGAATCTATACGGGAGGGGCACAGGAATATGCCGTATTCGCCATGCAGTTCAGCTATTTCTATCTGGCTGAGAAAACGACGATCTATAGTAATATTGGATATACCCGACAATGGAGCAAGAGTTTCATCAAAAAGAGGGCCATCACCAATGATACGCACGTCAAAATGCTTAAAATCAGGACGTTTTGCCAATCTAAGGATGCATTGCACACTTAGATCATTAGGATAAGTGCTGGTAAAAGGACGAATAGAAAGGATGCGCCAACGCTGACTCTCATTTTTTTCTCTGTATTGAAACAGTTTTGTATCTATAGGATTATGGACTATAGAATGTTTTATATGTGAAAGTGATAGTTTATAGTCTTCTTTTAATGTATTTAAGAAATAATGTGATACAAAAATAAAGTGTATTTTTTTAGAAAAATTATTGAATATTGACTTCCAGAATTCAATTCTCTTTTCACTAGATTTTAGTATTTTTTGCTTTTCACTTTCAGTGTGGCAGGCAAAAATACGACGATGAGCTGGCTGTATTTCACTACCATGTACCCAGACATTGATACGTATTCTGTCTGCATAGTCTTTCAGCACGTCCCACATGGCAGCATCCAGAAAATGTACCAGAATACTGCGAACTTTGCCTCTGTCCAGAATATTGCGCAAGGCTGATGCGCTGCCACGAATGACATTGACGCCTTCAAATTCATCAAAACTTATCGTATTGCCTGTCAGACAGAACACATCACAGCGCAGACCTTTTTCGCGATAACAGCGTACTCTGCTGTGTACGAAGGCGTAACGATAGAGATTGTCATACGAAGGGTAGTGATTTGTGACTACAAGATATTCTGTGTCACTGAATATTCTGGCAGGTTCCAGAATTTTATGGCCAAAAGTTATATCTGATATTTCTGTAACATCATTTGCAGGCACGCGAAGTCCGAATCGGACAAAGGTTGCTGTATCCGGAACTGCTGTTATGAAGTTTTGGTTTGGCGCAAAACAGGCACTGGAAAGTTTTTTCCTTTTTTCATCAAGGAAGAAATAGGCAGGGCGTACATTACCGGAACTTGTTACATGAATCTTCAGATCCCCGGAGTCCTCACAAACATCCTTGACAGGAAAGAAGGTCGCCCCCATCCGATACTCAAAAGCATCCTCACTCAGAGAGGATGTGATACTGAGCTTTTCATTTACAAAATTTGTACTAACTTTACTGTTTATAGTAGCCTTACCAAATTCTTTAAGGAGCAATTCTCCTTGAATGGAAGGCATATTCGAGTTCTCAGTCTTCTCAGGTTCAATACTTTCGGCTTCCTTCTGCATGTCTCTGATGGAAAAGCCCGTCCAGATGTCATCCAGGTCGTTAACCACTGAGGCCTGGGACATGAAGGAGGGGGAACCTCCTCCAAGACAGTAGTTGAAGGCATCAAGGCTGAGGCTGTGACACTCCACCGAAAGAGATGAGAGTTCAGAGGTATCCAGTCGGGCTGTAAATACTTTTTTCGTACGAACGAGACTGTGCCGAAGAACTGCCTGTTTCGTCCATGTATAGGGCGTGGCCTTGCAGATACGTTCACAAGCCTCGCCATTCCAGCGATAATACGTTCCCTTGGTGAAGGCATATGCATCTGGTGCGTACCGTGAGGCGAGGGCTAAATCCTTGAGATACGAGGGGCCGTAATAATCCTCGGGAGAAAACACGGCCAGCCAGTCAGCCTCTACATATTCAGCAAGGTTTGTGGTATCATCAAAACCAAGCAGCGTCACATCTGTAACAACATTCAGGCAAGCCCACGCCGACGCATTATCGGGAGCAAACAGGTAAAGTTTCTTTAAGGGATAATTCTGTCGGGCGAAGGAAGTCAGTACGGATTTTCCTTCAGTCTCACTCTTCACACAGGCAGCCACATTCACCTGGGGCAGAAGTTCCGGCACGTCCACTCCGCTGAGGGAGCAAAGAATATAGGCCAGACGGTCTTCATAGGTACACTCTTCCATGACTTTACGCAGGCCTGCAAGGCAGAGGCGTTCACGGCGAGCAGGATCAGAATCAAGCAATTCGAGGCGGCGTACCAGTTCTCGACCACTGTCACTCATAAGTACGAGATCGCCTACTTCTGTGCGTACGCCGCTGGAAAAGTTGCTTACCGTAAGCGTGTTGCAGGCCATCAGCTCAAACACGCGGCGGGCAAGAGACTGCGCTTGTTTGATGGAATTCAGGTTGATGGCGTAGCGATAGCCCTTGTACGCCTTGTCCATCTGCTCATACGGCAGACAGCCCTTGATGAGCGGGCGAAATTTTTCCGGGAACATATAGTCGGGATGATCCTTGCCGAACTGCCGGTCATATATCTCCACAGGGCGGAAAGATGGCAGGTGGTCAAGAAAGTCATCAAGATCGCGGGTGCGTTCAGGATAGCGGACATAGTAACTGCCTGCGAAGCAGAAAGCATCCTGCCTTTCGTATTTCTCTATGGGATTGAACATACGCGGCTGGACAGCCATTGGCAGGAAAAATGCGTTTCTGCGGCCTGTCAGGCTTCTGTATCGCTCCACACAGTTGAAATCATAGGTAAACACCACATCGAAGAGCATGGCAACGGCCTGGAACGTTTCAAAATGTATGGGGTCTTCCTTGTTCCAGAAAATGGTGGGGACATGGTGAGTACGACACCACTCCAAAATACCGAGAAGTTCATCAGGTATTTTATGAACGGTATTGGTCCACAGTTCGTCCTTGCCACGCCATGCGGATTCCACAAAGCACATATCTGGCTGGAAGCCTTCAATCTCTTCATGCCAGTTTTGTGGCGTAAGTTGCATCATGTTCGCTTCAGGTGAATAGCTCCCCCAGGTAAATTCATCCATGATGCAGGCCACCTTGAGCCCATGCAACCATGTACGGAATTTCTCCGGAGAATGGACGGCATCACGACAGGCAATGAGGAGTGGGGCATCATGAGAGATATGTCCATCCTTCAACGCCTGAATACGATCACTGGAAGAATATTGGACTTCTGATTTTACATTTTCTGCGTTGTTGACAGGCACACAAGAGGGCAACTCCGCAGGCACTTCAGAGGGCGACTGCACAAGGCTGTCCTGTTTGTGTACATTTTTTTTGAATAAATCCAGTGCCTTCCGGAAACAGTTTCGCTCTTTTTTTGCAAGTCTATCCCTCAGGATGGCGATTCTTTCCGTGCTGGCTCTGTATTTTTTATTTGCTGCATCAAGTTTTGCTGCAAGTTCTCCATTTCTGCTTTCGTATAGGGCAATACGTTCCTTGAGCCTGTCAACATTTTGAGACATAACTCGATATTTTTTGTTGGCAGAAAAAAGAGCTTCAGATTTTTGTTGGGTACTCAATTGTGCCTGTTGCAACTGGTCTTGCAAGCTGTTTTTTTCTTGAATCAATTCTTCAGTATTTTTTTCAGCCTGCGAGAGCTGGGCCTTCTGAGCCTGAGAGGATTCGGAAAGGTTGCGGTACTTGGCGTTGGCCTCTTCAAGGCGTGAGTTCAGCTCGCGGGCTTTCTCCTCAGCCTGCGTGAGCTGGGCCTTCTGAGCCTGTGAGGATTCGGAAAGGTTGCGGTACTTGGCGTTGGCCTCTTCAAGGCGTGAGTTCAGCTCGCGGGCTTTCTCCTCAGCCTGCGAGAGCTGGGTTTTCTGAGCCTGTGAAGATTCGGAAAGATTGCGGTACTTGGCGTTGGCCTCTTCAAGGCGTGAGTTCAGCTCGCGGGCTTTCTCCTCAGCCTGCGAGAGCTGGGTTTTCTGGGCCTGTGAGGATTCGGAAAGGTTGCGGTACTTGGCGTTGGCCTCTTCAAGGCGTGAGTTCAGCTCGCGGGCTTTCTCCTCCGCCTGCGGCAACTGATCATAAAGCATATAGCCAGATGTATATATTATCTCTTTTTTATATATATCTATCTGGCTTTGATGTATAAATAAATGTGTTGGTGTAGCATTAAATGTTTTTACATAGTTATATCCAAGATCATATAAAAATAAAAAGCAGTCCAAATATGATTGTTTAGATGAACATTCTACATATATTATCGGATTGTTATTTTTTATTGTATTTAATCCTCCTTTAAGAACATCAAATTCCATTCCCTCAACATCTATTTTTATTACACTTATATTTTTTATGTCATAGCTGTCTAGTGTTTTGATGATAATATCACCATTTCCAGTTATCATCTGTTGGGAACCAGAATTATTAGGGATAATTTCTTTGAATTTACCATGTGATAATTGACTTCCAAGAGCATTCTCATATATTGTAATATTGTCAAATTTATTTTTTTCTTTACTTAGTTTTAGAGCTTTTACCAAGTTGATATTTGGTTCAAAACAAATAATTTTTGCATCTGTATTTGCTGCAACATATAAGCTATGATTCCCGATATTTGCACCAATATCTAAAAAAACACTTTTATGTTTAACATTTTTTACGATATGATTAAGAAGAGGTAACTCATAGGGAATATTTTCTGAAAATATTTTTTTACTAATATAGTCAATATCTTTATTATATAAAAAGATACTATAGTGAAATGGCCAATTTTTAATATGTTCAAAATATTCATTTTCTATTTTATCGACCATATTTCTAGACCCATCTTCGCATATATTATCATCATTAATTATACTATTTTTTTAAACAATGAAACAAACTTTAGTATAATCCAGCAACATCAATTAGCTGATTTTTTTTCTTTATAAATTCAATGTTTTTCTTAAACTCCCTATGCTTAACAAGCAGGCATGTCACATCTGATATATTCAATGAACATTCAAGATCAGATAAATGTACATTTTTTGTGGCGAGTGCAAAAGGTAAGTCATCAATATTCGGTTCTACTGCAATTACGTTGCAACCAAGCTCCGCAATCTTGTTAGTCAGTTTCACAGCCGGACTTTCCCGCAAGTCATCTATGTCGGGTTTGAAGGCCAGACCAAGGCAGACCACGCTAACATCTTTCATCCTTTTTTCAGGATTTTTGGCCAGTACATCGGCAATGGCGGCTTTTACCTTGTTCAGAACCCACTGGGGTTTGAAGTCATTGACTTCGCGGGCTGTGCGGATGAGCCTGGCCTCATCGGGTGTCGTATCAACGATGAACCAAGGGTCAACTGCAATGCAGTGCCCCCCTACGCCACAGCCGGGCTGTAAAATGTTGACTCGTGGATGACGGTTTGCAAGGCGTATCAGTTCCCAGACGTCAATATCCAGTTTGTCGCAAATCAGGGACAATTCGTTGGCAAAGGCGATGTTGACATCACGGAAACTATTTTCCGTCAGTTTGCACATTTCAGCTGTGCGGGCATTGGTGACAAGAAGGTTGCCAGTAACAAAAATACGGTAAACATCACTTGCCAAGGAGGAGGCTTTTTCGCTCATTCCCCCGATAACGCGATCATTTGCAACAAGCTCTTTCAATATCTTGCCCGGCAGAACGCGCTCTGGGCAATAGGCAATCTGTACGTCAGCATCATTGCCGGCCTGTTGCGGGAAGGAAAGGTCTGGTCTGGCTTCGGCAAGCCAGTCTGCCAGCCGTTCTGTTGTCCCAACCGGGGAGGTTGATTCCAGGATGACGATATTCCCTTTTTGCAGAACAGGAGCCACTGCTGCCGCAACAGCCTGAATATAGCTTACGTCCGGCTTGTGACCATCCTTAAAGGGTGTTGGTACTGCAATAAGAAAAGCATCTGCCGGTTCGGGATTCATGGTGGCGCGCAGCTGGCCTTTGCGCACAACATCTACAAGTATATCTCCCAATCCCGGCTCCACAATATGCAATCTGCCTGCATTGACAGAATTGACGACATGCTCCGTAACATCCACGCCGATTACGCTAACGCCACGACTGGCAATGACAGTAGCAGTAGGAAGGCCAATGTATCCCAAACCAAATACAGATACAGTCATTGTGTTCATAAACATTTGACCTCTGCTTGCGAAAGAGCTGTTACTATATGTTGCGCCGCCCGTCCGTCCCCATAGGGATTACGCGCTTTTGCCATGCCTTGATATGCTTCTGTATCGTCCAACAAGCGACAGACTGCCTGAATGATGCGCTGCTGATTTGTTCCTACAAGTCTTGCCGTGCCAGCTGCTATTGCCTCGGGGCGTTCTGTGGTATCACGCATGACAAGCACAGGCTTGCCCAGGGCCGGCGCTTCCTCCTGAATACCGCCGGAGTCTGTAAGCACCAGAGTACACCTGTGCATAAGATAGATGAACGGCAGATATTCCTGCGGAGGGATAAGAAAAGTATTCGGCTTATCTGCCAGCAGACGACGTACAGGCTCCTGTACATGGGGATTAAGATGCACAGGATAGACCACCTGCACGTCATCACGCGCTGCAATTTCTGCCAGCGCCTTGCAAATCTGTTCAAAGCCATCGCCGAAATTTTCCCGACGATGCCCTGTCACCAAAACAAGCCGTTTGGAGGCGTCCAGAAAGGGAAAATACCCCTGCAGTTCGTTTTGCAAGGCAGCATCGGCCATAATGCGGCTATTAATCTCCAGAAGGGCGTCAATTACCGTATTTCCTGTAACGTGTATCCTCGTGGGCTCAATGCCTTCATGCAACAGGTTGTCACGGGCCTTTGACGTTGGTGCAAAATGAATATCGGCTAATACGCCTGTAATATGCCGGTTCATTTCCTCAGGCCAAGGCGCATATTTGTTTCCTGTGCGCAGGCCAGCTTCTACATGGCCGATAGCAATCCTGGCAAAATATGCAGCCTGTGCTGTGGCCAGTGTTGTTGCCGTGTCACCGTGTACAAGCACCATATCAGGCCGCCATTTGGCAAACACCTGCTCCATGCCACAAAGGATGCTGGATGTAAGCTCACTTAAAGACTGATCCGGGCGCATCAGATCAAGATCAAAGTCTGGATGGATATTGAAAAGAGCAAGAACCTGATCGAGCATCTGACGATGCTGTGCAGTGACACAGACACGTGAATCAAAATAGTCATTATACGCAAGTGCTTTGACCAGAGGTGCCATCTTAATGGCTTCTGGACGGGTTCCAAAAACAGTCAGGATTTTCATTTTCTTTTGCTCTGCATATGACTTTTTTTTAATCCACATGGTCAAGAATGACGGACTTCAACAGGTTCACCACACCCAGCACCAGCATGGTGACAACCAACGTAGCCATAACCCCATAAATCCTTCTTGGTTCCCACGGGTATTCGGGCATGGTGGGCATTTGCAGTACAGAAACCAGCTTCAATGTTCGTGCAGCGTCCATACGGCCTTTTTCCAGCCCTACAAGGGCTGTCTTGTAGACATCCAGCTTGAAGTTCAGGTCCAGCTGGAGGCGCTGTTCTTCTTCCACCAGAGAGTTGAGGGGCTTGCCGCTGGTGGAGGCCAGCTTGGCATGCTCCTGCGCTATCTGTTTTTCCACTGCCTGCAGGGACTGCTGCAGGGATTTGCGGGTAGGGTGGTTGCGATCCAGATTTCTGGGCAGCGAGGCCAGCTGTGTCTGCAGTTCTGTTCTTTGCCCTTCCAGCTTGGCGATGATGGCATAAATGCTGTCTACAGTGGCCTTGGGCGAGACAAGACCCTTCTGATTCTGAAAGGCCAAAAGGGCATCACTGGCCTTCAACACTTCTGTATGGGCTTGTGATACCTGCCTGTCCAGAAAGTCCACCTGCACGCGGGCAAGCTCATGGCTCATTTCGTTCATGTAGCGCTCGCCTTCGTCCACCAGCATTTGCGCTATCTTCCGGGCCATGTCTGCCGTATAGGCTTGGGCGCGTATGCGCAGCACCCCGGCAAAGTCATCAAAAACCACTTCTGTACGCCGTAGGTAGTGGCGATGGAACCATTCTATGGAGGCATCCTCAAACCACATGCGCGAGGCAAAATCCCACTGGCTGTTGCTGTAGTGACCACGCAGGTTCAGGGCCTTGTCCAGCTTGTTGAGCATATCCACCGAGAGCAGATGCTCCAGCAAGAGCAGCTGGTCAGGCCGGCTCACACCAGCTACGCCACCCAGCAGACTGCTGATATCCATGGTGGGCACACCCACCTGATCCGTATTCTGTATGATGACAATGCCTTCAGACACATAGCGGTCAGAAGCCAGCAGCCAGTATGCGGCGCTGCACAGGCTCAGCAGCAATATGCCACGGCTGATCCAGCGGAAGACCCGCTGTACCCTTGCTGTGCCGCGCCCTGCTGCATCGGGGGCCAGCGTCAATGCCTGCTCAGTCTTGCTCATATGCTGTCTTTGTATGCCTGTAGGGCGTCATCCAGTTTGTCGAACCAGGTAGCCTTGCCGTTCTTGAGAAAAATGCCGGATTCACAAAAGGCCTTGAGCGTGGCGTCATTGTGCGCCACCATGATGATGCTGGCCTTGTGCGAGAGATCGTCAAAAGCCTTCTTGGCCTTGTTGCGAAAGGCCGCGTCACCAGCGGCGGTCACTTCATCTGAAATGTAAACGTCAAAATCAAAGGCCAGAGAAAGGGCGAATTGCAGGCGCGAGCGCATGCCGGAGGAATAGGTTTGGATAGGCTCGTCAAAGGCCTTGCCCAGCTCGGCAAAGTCCTCAATGCGTTTTATGCGCTCCGGCAGTTCGTGCTGAAAACCGTGGATGCGGCAGACGAATTTGGCGTTCTGTCGACCAGTCAATGTGCCCTCAAGGCCGCCATTGGCCATGGGCCAGGAGACCCGGCAGTGCCGCTCCACACGGCCCCGTGTGGGATAGTCAGCCCCGCCAATGATGCGCAGGAGGGTGGATTTGCCAGCCCCGTTGGAACCCACAAGGCCCACACTGCGGCCAGTGGGGATGACCATATTCACCCCGCGCAAAACCCAGTCGCCCACGCCACGGCGAGTGGTGTATCGCTTGTGTACATCCCGCACGATGATCATTGCATCACCAGCCGCGTTTCAAGGCCACGGTACAGGGCCATACCCAGAGCAAGACTGCCCAGTACCCATGAAAAGAGGTACGAGAAACTCACATCAAGGGTGTGGTAATTGCTGAAAAAGCCCAGACGTACCAGCTCCAGACCATGCACCAGTGGATTCCAGAGCAACCATTCCCGATAGGGCATGGGTATGAAGGTCAGGGGCATGATGACGCCTGAGATCAGGTAGAGCGGCATCATCAGTATCTGGAAGATATGGCCGGAATCCGGCACCAGACGCATGCAGACCGAGGTGATGAGGCCATAGCCCAGGCCGAACATCCAGAGGCCCAGCAGGGCCAGAAGGACCTGCAATATATTGTCCGGCACAACGTTCAGGCCCATCATGGCTGCTGCACCAAGGATGAAGACAAAGACAAAAAACATGGAAAAGGCTTCCACACTGGCACGGGCCAGGGCCACATCAAAGGGCCGTACCTGACGGAAGGCAAAAAAGGCATTGTTGCAGTCCCGCGCGTGCAGGGTCTGTACGGATGTGCGGCGAAAGAGAAAGAAGGAGAGCATGCCCAGAATGATCCACATGCTCACGTCTATACCGCCCATACTGTTCTTGCGCATCATGCCCCAAACGGTACCGATAAAGCCGATATGCATGGCCGGCTCTATGAGCAGCCAGGCCCAGGCCGCACGGCTGCCAAAGAAGCGATCCAGCGTCTCGCGGAGGAACAGGGCCTGCCAGACCGTAAGAGTATTGGTAAAGGGGCCGTTCATTCGCTCACCACATCCAGATGATAGCGACCAAGGTTGAGCGTAGGCGTCAGCACCATACCCACCATGCGCAAGAATTTTTCCAGTTCGGCAGCAGGCATATTGGCCACATAGATGACGTCCTTGTCCTGCACCGGGAAATTCTGGGTCACAAAGAAGGCACCCGGGTCATTGAAATTGACCTGATAGACCACTGGTATCTGCCCTTCGGTCTGCAGGGGCAGGGCGGTCTGTTCTTCCATGAGCAGGCGGGCGTCTTCAAAACGGAAGACAAAGACACCACCCGGGTCTGCCTTGTTGTCATTGAGGCCGCCGGAACGAGCCAATGCCTGCGCAAGAGAGATCCCTCTGGCTTCAAAGGGCACTTCCTGATTCTTGCCCACAGCCCCCAGTACGGTGAAGGACCAGGGCTGGAACATGGCTGTGAGCACATCACCGGGCCTGAGGGGGATGTTCTGTTTGGGCTCGCGTACAACCACATCCAGCGGCATGCTGGCTGTGACGCCAGCGCGGGAAAGCTGTAAGGACATGCGCGTCACCGGCTGGGTGGCGCCGCCCACAGTGGCCAGGGCATCCAAAAGGCGTTCACCCTTGGGTGTCAGCGGTATATTGGCGCTTTCGGCCACATCACCGATCACAGCAACCTGTGAGGTGGGGTTGCCTGTCACACGCACCATGACCTGCGGGTTATTGGCCTTGCCCTGCAGGCGCTGCACGATGTCGTTTTCTATTTCGCGTACCGTGCGGCCAGCCACCCTGATACGCCCGGCAAAGGGTATGCTGATCTTGCCGTCATCCATGACCATCTGGGCAGGCAGGGCCTCGGCACTGGTGCTGAGCGCGCCCACCTTGGGGTCAAGGGCCACACCGCCAAAGAGTATGGCAGGCGGGGTCTCCCATATGGTGACCACAAGGCTGTCACCCGGTCCGATGAGGTAGTTTTTGGGGCCGGCAGTGCCGAAAACCTCGGCAAAGGGCTTGTATGCCTTGGCATCACTCAGCTTGCGGGCCAGTGTGTCATCCACCTTGAGCAGGAGTATGCCTTCAAGACTTCTGGAGGTCTCGGCCTGCTGCACCTGCATGCGGCTGGCGCCGCTATTGGGCATGGCCCCGCAGCCGGTCAGCAGAGCCAGGCAGAGGAAGAGAGAGAGCAGGGAATATTTACGCATCTTCGGCCTCCCTGCCCGGGGCTTTCCCCCTGACAGCCTGGGACAGCACACGGCAGGCCTGCCGGATGTCGGCCTCGCTGTGCATGGCAGAGATGAAGAAACGCAGACGGGCGGCCTTTTCTTCCACTGCCGGATGGATGATGGGCTGCACATTGATGCCTGCATCAAAAAGCTGGTTGGAAAGGCTGATGGCCTTGCGTGAGCTGCCCACGATGATGGGGATGACAGCACAGCCCTGTGAGGTGCCCACATCCAGCCCGGCCTCACGGGCCAGAGAGAGGAAGAGACTGGCCCGCTCACGGAGGAGGAGCACACGCTCCGGCTCCCGTTGCATGATCTGCAGGGCTTTGAGCGAGGCTGCTGCCAGTACAGGTGAAAGGCCCACAGAATAGACAAAACCAGGCGCAGCGAACTTGAGTATGTCGATAAGGGCCTGTGAGCCGGCAATATAGCCGCCGCAGCCCGCCAGGGTCTTGCTCAATGTGCCCATCCAGATATCCGCAGCATCACCGCCAAGGCCGTAATGCTCGGCCAGACCACGACCGGTATCTCCCAGAACACCCAGGGCATGGGCTTCGTCCACCATGAGAAAGGCTTTGTGCCGTGATTTTATTTTCTGCAGGGCAGGCAGATCAGGCAGGTCGCCATCCATACTGTACAGGCCTTCCACCACGATGAGGGCACGTTCGTAGCCATGGCGCAGCTCGGTCAGCAAGCTGTCCAGCTGTTGCAGGTCATTGTGTGCGAATGAGCGGCGGGTGGCCCCTGAAAGGCGTATGCCCTCCAGCACGCTGTTATGGATGAGGCTGTCATGCACAATGAGGTCCCTGGGGCCGAAAAGCGTGCTGATGGCGCTGATATTGGTGGCATGGCCGCTCACAAAGACCACACAGGCCTCCACGCCGTAGAGGTCGGCCAGGGCCTTTTCCAGCGCACGCTGTACAGGCCGTTCCCCGGCCACCAGACGGCTGGCCCCGGCTGATGTGCCGTAACGGGCAAGAGCCTCCTGAGCAGCGGCATTGACTGCAGGGTGGCCGTTGAGACCCAGATAATTGTAATGGGAGAAATTGAGGTATTCCCTGCCCTCTATCTGCGTGTGATGGCCGCCAGCGCCCTCATGCACCTTGAAGAAGGGGTCACCAATGCCAAAGCGTTGGGCAGCGCTGGTCAGCATGCGCAGGGTGCCCAGTGCAGGGTGATCCTCAAAGCTTACAGATGGCGTATGCCCCCGCAGGCGCGAACGCCAGGAAGTGGCAGTTTCTGTACCAGAGGCAGTATTCTTGCGCTGGAGCATGCGGCTGATGACGTTCAGGCTGCTCATGCCGCGCCCCCGGTGTTTTTGCTTCTGATGATGCCGTCCACGTCTGTGTCGTCCAGATCTTCGGCATGACGCCGCGCCAGTTCCGAGAGCAGATTTGCATCCTCGTTGCCCGGGGCAGTGCCGCTCAGGCGGGAGGCTATGCGTTCGGCTATCTGGGTGATGGTGGGGGAATCCTGCAGCATCATGGCAGGCAGGCGCACGCCCACGCGCTGCTCCAGACCCACGGCCAGCTCCACAGCCATGAGGGAGTCCAGACCCAGAGACTGCACACTGCGGTCCAGCGGAACCTGCTCTGTACTCAGAGCCAGCACCTGCGCCACTTCTTCGGCTACCAGTGTCTGCAATATCTCCCGCACTTTGTCAGGGCTTTTGCCTGCCAGCAGCTCCTGCAGGGAGGTCTCTGTCTTAGCCTTGCCCTCTGCTGCCTGCGCCACAAGGCTGAAGCGGGAGAGATTGGCCGGCAGCATGCCGGTAACAGCGTTCCAGTCCACATTGGCGAAGATGTGCAGACCGTCTGTGGCCAGAGCCTTGTCCAGCTGGCGCATGGCCTCGTCTGAGGTCAGCGGCTGTCGGTCAAGGCGTTGGGCAAGGCCTTTTTTCACAGCTTCGTGCCGCGTCAGATAGCCTGCATCGCCCACAGGCCCCCAGGCTATGCAGGTGGCTGGCAGGCCCATGTGTCGCCGCAAGTGCGTCAAACCTTCCAGCCCGGCATTGGCAGCCACATAATTGGCCTGGCCGGGATTGCCCAGGCTCACGCTGATGGAAGAATAGAGTATGAAATACCGCAAGGGCAGATGTTTGCTGGCCTCGTGCAGATGCCACGCACCGTGCAGCTTGGGGGCCAGCACAGCTTGCAGACTTTCGGCATCCAGCTTGCCCAGAAAACGGTCATCGAATACGGCAGCCGCATGCACCATGCCTGCAAGCTGGGGCATGGTTTCAGAAATGCGCTTGATGAGGGCCTGTACAGCAGGGCCATCAGCCATGTCACAGGCAGCAGCCACGGCATGCACGCCCTGCGTGCGGAAGCCTTCCAGTACCTGTCGGGCTTCCGGGCTGTCAGCGCCACGCCTGCCCACCAGTACCAGATGTCTGACCCCGCGTTGTACCAGATGCCGGGCCGTGACAAGGCCAAAGCCGCTCAGGCCGCCTGTCACCAGCCAGGTGGTATTGCCGTCCAGTTGCGGGGCTGTGGCGTCCTGTTTCTGCTGTACTGCCGGGGCCTCTTCATGTGTCACCACTATCTTGCCCACATGCTGGGCCTGCTGCATGGCGCGGAAGGCAGCCCTTGCCCGTGTGGCCGGGAAGGTGCGGCAGGGCAGGGGGCGCAGGGTGTCTGAGCGCAAAAGGTTCATGACCTCTGCAAAGAGGCGGGAAGCCAGCAGGGGCCGCTCTATCAGCAGCTGATCAGCATCAATGGCAAAATAGCTGATGTTTTCCCTGAATGGGCGCAGGCCAAGGGCGGTATTTTCCACAAAGTCGCGTTTGCCCAGCTCCAGAAAGCGGCCAAAGGGCTTGAGCAAACCAACACTGCGGCGCATGGCCTCCCCGGCCAGAGAGTTGAGCACCACATCCACGCCCCTGCCGTCTGTAGCGGCCAGCACGTCATCGGCAAAACTGCAACTGCGCGAATCAAAAACCTCGTCCACGCCCATGAGGCGCAGGAGGTCGCGTTTTTCCTCACTGCCGGCTGTGGCCAGTACGCGCAGATCCAGATAGCGGGCTATCTGTATGGCAGCCAGGCCCACACCACCGGCAGCACCGTGTATGAGCAGGCTTTCGCCCATCTCCATCTGTGCCAGATGCTTGATGGCATACCAGGCAGTAAAGAAGACCGTAGGTATGGTGGCTGCCTCTTCAAAGCTCCAGCCTTCGGGCATATGGGCCAGAGCATGGGCGGGTGTGGTCACATGCCCGGCAAAGCAGGCAGGCGCAAAGCCCACCACCTTGTCACCGGCAGTCATGTGCTGCACCGCATTGCCCACACGTGTGATCACGCCTGAAAACTCCAGCCCCAGCGTCGGCCCGGCAAAGCCCTTCTCCACAGCCTCATCCGGCACAAGGCCCATGACCAGCATGACATCACGGAAGTTGAGGCCCGTGGCCATGACACGCACTTCCACGGCATCAGGCAGCAGATCTCTGGGGCTGTCTGCCTGCCAGACGAGGTTGTTCAGCCTGCCCGGGGTATTGAAATCCAGCCGATAGTAATGGTCTGTGGCTGGCCTGTCTGTATCTGCTCGTGCGCTGTCCAGCCGCAGGACGTAACGGCCCTGGGCAGTGAGCATGATTTCTGTATCGCTGCCCGGTTCCAGCAGCTCACGTGCCAGCAGGGCAGACACGTCAGGGCAGTCTGGCGTTACGTCCAGCAGGGTGCAGTGCAGGCTGTCATACTCGCTCATGATGACGCGGGCCATGCCTGCCACAGCGCATTGTGCGGGCTGGGCAGGATACCCTGCAGGCAGTTCTGTTGCCAGTGCGCCGCCACAGGTAATGACCCAGAGGCGCGGCGAGGGCTCGTATGCAGCACAGGCCACAGCAACAGAGCGTAAAACGTCCAGTTCTGCGCTGATGGCAAGAGGCGAGGCTGCATGGCCGCGCATGAAGACAATATTCTGCATATCCTGCATGGAGAGGGGAGCAGGCTCGCAGGCAATGCACACGCTCTGCCCCTGTGCTTCCAGCTGCGTGCGCAGTGCTTCGGCCAGCTGGGCAGAATGTTCGTCTGCCAGCAGCAACCAGGAGGCAGGGGAGAATTCTTTTGCAGTGGCAGCAGGCTGTACGCCCTGTCGGGCCAGCAGCAGGTACGCGCCTTCCTCCAGGCCTTCAGACACAAGCTCGCTATAGGCCTGGCAGTCTGTGAAGCCCTGTTCCGGCAATGCCTCCAGCCAGTCAGCAGGACGCAGCAGAGACGACTGTGGCTGGTTGTCAGCCGTATACCACCAGTCAGGCTCAAGGCCGTAGAGCACATCAGCGCACCAGTCAGGGTGGCGTTCTGTGGCCAGTAAAAGACCGTTAGGCGCAAGCGTTGCCCGCAGGGCAGAGAGGGCATCCGCAAGCCGGGTAAGCCTGTGCAGGCCCTGACGCACGATGATGACATCATGGGCCTGTGAGGTGAGGGCCTCGCTTTGCCACAGGGCAATATCAAAAGCGTGCAGTTCCACAGACGCATGCTTGCCATACTGCGTACGGGCCAGGCTCAGGGCCTCACTGTCCCACAGGGCAAGTGTGTGGCTGAAACGGTCAGGCGGCAGCATGCCAGCCAAAAGTTCTGTCAGGCCTGAGGGGGCTGCGCTTATTTCCAGCACGCGCAGGCGTCTGTCAGCAGGCCAGCTTCTGGCTACCTGTTTGACTATGCCCTGCACAGCGCTGTCCATGCCTGCATATGCCGGGTCAGCTGCACGGCTTTCACGCGTCACCGTGGCAGTGCAGATCTCTGTCAGCAGCCCGGGGCCATCCACATGACCCTGTAAAATTTCTGGCAGCTGGCGCAGCACACGGCCCAGGGGCAGAAGCGCTGGCAGGCAGTGCGGCCACTGGCGCAGGGCATCCTGCCAGAGCTCGTCAAAGCGGGGCAGGGCATCAGGGGATGCAAGGATGACATTACCTGTCTTGTCTTCCAGCAGGCCCTCGGCACGCAAAAGGCCACACAGCCAGCGACCATAGGGGGTGCTCAGGCTCTCGTACCAGTGCGGATTCTCTGCAGCCAGACTGTGGCAGGCCTGCAGGGCAGCAGAGAGCACCATGCCTTCCATAAGGGGCAATACCTGACGGAACCAGATCTCACGCTCGTGTGCATGGCCGGCATTGGCATCTGCTGCGGACTGCAACAGCTCGTCCAGTTCCGGCAGAGGCGAGGCTGTGAGCTCTGCCGGATGCGGCATTAGCCATGGCCGGATCTTCCAGGCCTGTACCTGATGCCGCGCAGCCTGTGTTGCAGGCGCAGCACGGAAGCGACAGCCGTTTGCACGGGCCACAAGATGACCCTGGGCATCCAGCAGCTCGAAATCCGCAGCCAGAGAACGCCGTCCCTTGTGCTGTAACAGTGCCCGTATCTGCGTGATGCTGCTTTCACGGAAGCGTTCGACCCGCCCGGTCCTGACCGGCAGAAAGGCCATGGCCTCTTCCTGCCCGGCATAGAAGGCCACCAGCGCATGAAAGCAGGCGTCCAGGGCAGCAGGCGGCAGCACAAAGGCGGTGTTGCTCTGTGGCAGCACATCCGCTTCCAGCCGGTCATCCTGCAGGCGAAGGCTCCTGATGATACTGAAGGTGGGGCCATAGTCCAGGCCCAGAGCCGCAGTTCGGGCATAGAGTGCAGGGCCGTCCATCTTCTGACAGCCAGCGGGCAGGGGGGCAAGGCAGGCCTGTGCACCCTTGCTGCTTGCAGCAATAATGCGGCCAGAGGCATGCTGTGCCCATGCGCCATCCCCCAAGCGGGGGCGGCCAAGAATGCGAAAACTGCCGTCAGCCGGCTCCAGTGTGCAGCGCACACACTGGGCCTGCCCATTGTCAAAGACCAGAGGCAGGGCAATATCCAGACTTTCCAGAACCACATGCTCTGTATTCTGCCAAGTCTGGGCCGCTGCCAGCGCTATCTCCACATAGCCGGCAGCAGGGAAGACAATGGCCCCACCTACCTTGTGATCAGCCAGCCAGCTGTCCCTGGCAGGGTCCAGAATGTTTTCCCAGCAGGGATTGGCACTGTCCAGCGACCAGCCCAGAATGGGGTGGATGCGCCTCTTGTCGGGCAGGCATTCACTGGTACGGGGATACCAGCAGCGGCTGCGCTGCCAGGGATAGTGGGGCAGATCCACATGTGCACCCTGATAGGGGAAGAGCTTTTGCAGGTCAGTCTGCTCACTGACAGCATGCAGGCGTACAGCCAGCTCTGTCAGGCGCTCTGCCTTGTCATCACCACGCATGAGGCTGCCGTAACTGCGGCCAGTGACGCCAGCAGCAGACAGGATTTCGCGCAGATACCGCTGCAATATGGCATGCGGGCCTATCTCCACAAAGATGCGGCAGCCGAATGAAGCCAGCTCTTCCACGGCAGGGGCAAAGCGCACAGGCTCCCGCACATTGCGCCACCAGTAGGCACTGTCCAGAGCCTCACCTTCCAGCGCCTGCCCTGTCACTGTGGAAACAAAGACCGCCAGTGAAGTACGCCCCGGGGCCAGCCCTTCCAGATGACGGGCCAGCTCATCCTGTATGCCATCCATATGGCGGCTGTGAAAGGCATAGTCCAGATCCAGCAGACGGAAGAAACGGCCCTGATCTTCAGCGGCCTGCTGCAGGGCTTGCAGGGCCTCCAGATCACCGGAAAGCGTGACATTTTGCGGCGAATTGATGCCGGCAATTTCTACACATTCCACAAGGCCAAGACGGCTGATATGCTCTTCGGCTTCCTGCACAGACAGGGCAGCCGCCGCCATACGCCCCCTGCCGCGTGTAGCACCCTGGGCATGCGAGCGGGCATGGATGACCTGCACAGCCTGTTGCAGGCTCAAAGCACCAGAAGCCCAGGCAGCCGCTATCTCGCCTACGCTGTGGCCGGTCACTGCCTGAGGCCGTATGCCCAGATGCCGCAGCACGGCGGTGACACCGACCTGTATGGCAAAGAGCAGAGGCTGGCTGATGGTTGTGTCGGCCAGATGTTCAGGATCATCCTGCTGTAGGATTTCGATCAGCGAATGTCCCAGCAGGGGCTGCATGAGCACATCAACTTCAGCCAGAGCCTCTGCAAAGACAGGAGAGGCAGCATACAGGCTACGGCCCATGCCCAGCCATTGTGCGCCATTGCCCGTATAGACAAAGGCAACGCCGCCTTCTTCACTCAGGGCGCTTTCTGTCACTGTCTGCGGCGGGTTCTCGCCCTGGCTGAAGGCCTGCAGGCTGGTCACAGCCTCGGCAGGCGTGGCTGGCATGAGTGCCAGCCGTTTTTCCAGACGTTCACGCCGGAAGGCCGCACCATAGGCCACATCATAATATTGTCTGCTGTCTGCTCCATTCAGGCTATGGGCATAGGCAGCAGCTATCTCACGCAGGGCAGCGTCCGTGCGGGCGCTCAGAATCAGGGGCGGCAGTTGCGTTGGTGCGTCTGCCTGCTGTTCACAGGCAAATGTTTCAGGCCCGCGCAGGATGATATGGGCATTGACCCCGCCAAAGCCGAAGGAATTGACGCCAGCAGCCAGCCAGGTCCTGTCCTGCCGTTCAAGGTTCATGCCCCGGGCAGGGCAGGTGATGCCCAGGCCTTGAAAATCTATCTTGTCTGTGGGTGTGAAATCCGGCGGCATGGGCGGCAAGTGCCCCTGCTGCATGGTCACAATGGTCTTGACCAGGCCGGCCATGCCCGAGGCAGGCTCCAGATGGCCCATATTGGCCTTGACCGACCCCATGGGCATGGGTGTGCTGCGTCCCTTGCCGTAGACCTGCCCAATGGAGGCAGCCTCCACAGGGTCACCCACAGGTGTGCCTGTGCCGTGGGCTTCGATGAAATCCAGCTCATCTGGTGTTAGACCGCTCTGGCTGAGCACGCGCTGCATGAGCTCGGCCTGTGCCACTGCGCTGGGTATGGTCAGGCCGCTTTTGCGGGCACCATCGGCATTGACGCCACTGGCAAGAATGACAGCATGGATGCGGTCTCCATCCTTCTGCGCCTGCTCCAGTGTTTTGAGCAGCAGCACGGCCCCGCCTTCTGAGCGCACATAGCCGTCTGCCCTGGCGTCAAAGGGGCGGCAGCGGCCATTGGCCGAAATCATGGAGGCCTTGCTGAAGCCGATAAAGGAATACGGATGCATCAAAAGGCTGATGCCGCCTGCCAGCGCCACGGGAATATCCCCGGCTCGCAGAGCCTGACAGGCATGGTGCAGGGCCACCAGTGAGGAGGAACAGGCTGTATCTACTGCCAGGGACGGCCCGTGCAGATCGAAAAACCAGGACAGTCTGTTGGCCGCGATACTGAGGGTATTGCCGGTCATGGTATGGGCTGTCATGCTGGCAAGGTCTTCCAGCGCATGCTGGCCGTAATCCATGCCAGAGATGCCCACATAGACGCCGCAATCACTGCCCGCCAGGGCAGAGGGGCGTATGCCAGCGTCTTCCAGACATTCCCAGCTCATTTCCAGCAGCAGACGCTGCTGCGGGTCCTGCCA
Organism: Desulfovibrio sp.; assembly: GCA_017396005.1. Lineage (GTDB taxonomy): Bacteria > Desulfobacterota > Desulfovibrionia > Desulfovibrionales > Desulfovibrionaceae > Desulfovibrio. The sequence goes on along the minus strand of JAFQNG010000056.1, from coordinate 1,126 downwards.
GGCAGCCTCACGCGGCGAGATGCCGAAAAAGCCGGCATCGAACTGGTCAATATCCGTAAGCGCGCCGGCAGCAAAGGTGACACTGCGTCCGGCTTCTGCCCGGTCAGGGTGCTGCAGCTCGTCCACTGGCCAGCGATCGGCCGGGATGCGCGTGATACCGTGTCGCCCTTCAGACAACAGCGCCCACATGCCAGCAACATCACGGATATTACCGGGAAAACGGAAGGCCATGCCGATAACGGCAATATGCTCTGAAATTACATTAGCCATAGTAGTTCAAACTGACAGACATACTGTCAATGCAGGGAGGCTATTTTAAAATAACACAGATGTATTGCATTGAATTTACAGGATTTTTGACAATATCAGAGAGAAGGCAAGAATTCCCCTTTGGTGTCTTCTTGCCTTTTGGGAGATTTCCAGGTATGTGATATCAACATTACATTGACAGTATGTCTGTCAATGACGAATTGAAAATTTGTTATGTATTCCGCAGACTTGCTTCAAATTTCCCCATAGTCTGCGGTTCCTGTTTTTTGCGTTTTTTTCTCAGATTTTTTTCAGCCTATTCGCCTGCTGTTCCACAGCCCGGCTGTTGTGCTGGGCACAGGCCCCAACGGCCCTCCTTCAATGTCGGTCGATGTGGCCGTTCTGCAGAAACACGTACACTCTTGTCCTGGCGAAAGAGATAGGCGCTCACTGTCTGGGTAGCCGCAAGAAGCGAAGCCTGCCCCAGATGGGAGTAGCGCATAGTCGTGCGTGGGTCGTCATGCCCAAGCAGGGTCTGCACCTCGTAAAGCGAATGCCCGGCATTGACCAGCCAGCTGGCAAAGGTGTGGCGAAAATCATGAACACGTACGTCTTGCAAGCCCAGAGGCCGACGTATCTTGTTCCAGAAACGGTAAACATCCGAGAGAGGCTTTCCTGGCGCACGCCCGGGGAAAAGCCAGGGGCTTCCCGGTATACGCGGGATAGCCGCAATGATCTCTGCCGCTTCTGTCGAGAGCCTGATATAGCGTGGCTTGCCAGATTTGGAGTCAGGAACAATGAGTATCCGCTGCTTCAGATCAACGTACTCCCACCTGGCCTTGAGCATTTCGCTTTTGCGTGCTCCGGTCAACAGAAG
>JAFQNG010000055.1 GCA_017396005.1 Desulfovibrio sp. | reverse complement strand
TGTGGGCGTCTCCTGCATGCCTGCGATAAGCGTGCAGCTCACACCCCCCTGCTGACACAGGGAACGCATGAAGGCCGCAAGCTCGTGCGTTCTGCCCTGTGTAGTCACCAGGATCGAGAAGGTAAGTTCTGTCCTTTCCATGCTGCCGCCATGTTTTGCTGTCGTGAAGCCTGCAGGCGTCACTGACAGACCGACTGTCGATGACAGAGTTTGTCAGAGAGTGTTAAATAATATGTAACATACTTAATTTATTGTATTTATTTTTGTAAACGTCTGATAAAATTATAGGGCTTAAGAGAGGGTATTGCCAAAAACAGGCCTCTCAGCTATTGAAAAACAACGATTCATCGACAGTCGGTCTGTCGATGAATCTCAATTATTTCAGATGGTTACGAACCTCTCTTTTTTTCGGTTTTTTTCTCTTTTTTTTCAAAGCTTCAAAGTCTGGTCCGGCATATCCCTTGCTCTGTATGGCCTTGCGTCTCCTGGCAGATGGCATTCAGATTCCAGATGTGTCGGCCATGAAGAGCAGCAGGGGATACTTGCCTTGCCGGGAGCTTTCCAGTAAGCTTCAACACTTACGCGGGCGCTGATCGTGCGGCCCTTTCCATTCAACTGCTCTTGCGAGGTTCGCTATGCAGACCATGAAGTATATCTGGTTCGACGGTAAGATGTTGCCCTGGGATGAGGCGCAGGTCCATGTGCTCACCCATGCCCTGCACTATGGCAGCGGTGTGTTTGAAGGTATTCGCGCCTATGCCTGCACGGGTGGCGGTTCTGCCGTCTTCCGTTTGGAGGACCATTGCAAGCGTCTTTGCAATTCTGCCAAAATCATGCGCATGGCTTTGCCCTATACTGCCGAACAGCTGGCCGATGCCTGCCTTGAGACCCTGACGGTCAATAAACTGGCTGCTGGCTATATTCGCCCGTTGTCTTTCGTGGGCTATGGTGAAATGGGGGTTTACCCTGGCCAGAACCCTGTGCAGACCATCATCGCTGTCTGGCCGTGGGGGGCTTATCTGGGTGCCGAAGCCCTTGAAAAGGGCATTCGTGTCAAAACAAGCACCTTTGCCCGTGCCCACGTCAATACCACCATGTCCAAGGCCAAGGCTGCCGGTAACTATGTCAATTCCATCCTGGCCAAGATCGAAGCCAAGGAAGACGGCTATGACGAGGCTGTCATGCTGGATACCAACGGCTATGTATCTGAGGCCACGGGTGAGAATATTTTCATTGTGCGTGACGGCATCGTCAAAACAACACCGTGGACGTCCATCCTGGGCGGCATTACCCGTCAGTCCATCATGACCCTGGCGCAGGACCTGGGCTATACCGTGGTGGAGCAGCAGTTCACCCGCGATGAATTCTATATTGCCGATGAAGCCTTCTTTACCGGCACAGCGGCTGAACTGACGCCCATACGCGAGCTTGACAATCGCAGCATAGGTGAAGGCAAGGCCGGGCCTGTCACACAGCATCTGCAACGTGAGTTTTTCAAGCTGGTCAAGGGTGAAAGCCCGCAATACGAAGGCTGGCTGCACCGTTACAGCGTGTAGAGCCGTTCGCCGTGCCGGCTCGCCCGGCACGGTCGTTTTTGCCGAATATGAAGCATCTTTCCCTTGCAGCGCGGTACCGCCCTCAGACCTTCAGTCAGGTAGCCGGGCAGGACATGGTCAAGGCTGTGCTCTCGCGTGCGGCCGCCGAATCCCGCCCTGCAGCTGCCTACCTGCTAAGCGGTACGCGGGGCGTAGGTAAGACCACTATTGCACGCATCTTTGCAAAAGCCCTGAACTGCGAGCGTGGCCCTGCCACTGAGCCATGTAATCAATGCGCTCAGTGCCGTAAGATAACCCAGGGCAGCCATGTGGATGTGGCCGAGATAGACGGTGCCTCCAACAATGGCGTCGAGGATGCCCGGGCGCTGCGAGAGACCATTGGCTATGCCCCCATGGAGGGGCGTTACAAGGTTTTCATCATAGATGAAGCCCATATGCTGTCGCGCAGCGCCTTCAATGCTCTGCTCAAGACGCTGGAAGAGCCTCCGGAACGGGTGGTCTTCATTTTTGCTACTACAGAAGCGCATAAGTTTCTGCCTACCATTGTCAGCCGCTGCCAGCATTTCGTCTTTCGCCATTTGTCAGAAGACACCCTGACCGCGCATCTCAGCCAGGTTTTACAGCGTGAGGAAAAGCCTTTTGAAGAGGGCGCTGTGCGCCTGCTGGCCCGGCGCGCCGCAGGCAGTGTGCGCGACGGTATGTCATTGCTGGATCAGGTACTGGCCCTGGGCGGGGATGTGTTGACAGCAGAGGCTACCCGCCAGGTACTGGGCCTGGCCGGACAGGAGGTCTATGCTGCACTTTTTGACGCCCTGCAGGGGCGTGACTGCGCTGCTGTGGCTGCGCTCACAGGGAAGATATTGCAGCAGGGCGTGGACATAGGCTTTTTTGTGCGTGAACTGGCAGGCTGCTGGCGTGATCTCTTTCTGCTGCGGCAGGGTGGGGCAGCTCTTTTGCCCAGTCTGCATCTGCCTGCCGATGAAGGCGCCTTTCTGCAGAATGCGGCTGCCCGCTTCAGCCCGGGGCATCTGCATGCGGCCTGGCAGATGACGCTGGATGCCCAGCGCGGCATCGTTCAAAGCCCGGAACCGGCAGCTGCACTGGAGCTGCTGCTGCTCAATCTGGCACTCTTGCCACAGCTTCTGCCGCTGGAACATCTGCCGGTGCAGAATACGGCCGGGCCAATGCCAGCCAGAGCCGCACATGATGAAAGCCCGTCAGGCCCCCCCGGCGAAAAGCCCCCCCCTGCCATGCCAGCGCGGAGAGCTGCTGCAGTTGCGGCACGGCGTGACTGGAAGGCCTTTCAGGAATTTTGTGCCGGAGAGCTGGCTGCCGGGCGGCCCGCACCTCAGGCCCATGTATTACGCGGTCTTGAGGTCAGCTGGCAGGAAGGCAGTCTGCGGCTGGTACCTGCCGCACAGGCCCAGTTCACTCTGCTGGAGGCCCAGCGCCCAGCGCTGGAGGCCGCTTTGGCCGCCTATGGCGCGGGAGGGACGCGACTGGAGCTGGTATGCCCCAAGCCACCGCGCACTCACAAAGAACTTGTTGAAGAATTCAGCCGCAACCCCAAGCTGCAGGACTGCCTTGACATACTGAAGGCTACTGTAACCGATTGCGGCCCCGTAAACAGAACCAGTACAAGCCAAGGAGAAAAGCATGCGTAATATGAACGACATCCTGCGTCAGGCGCAGGTGATGCAGGGCAAGCTGGCCAAACTCCAGCAGGAAATGGGCGAACGTACCTATGAGGCCGCCAGTGGTGGCGGTATGGTCAGGGCTGAAGTCTCCGGCAAGCAGGAGCTGCGAAAGCTGACCATCGACCCCAAGGCCCTTGAAGGCGGTGACGTGGAGATGCTGCAGGATCTCATCCTGGCAGCCGTCAATGAGGCCGGGCGCATCGCCCGGGAGACCATGGAACGGGAGATGAGCAATATTTCCGGCGGTATCCGCCTGCCTGGTATTTTCTAGTCCATGTCCAGCCGGATACCTGAGCCGCTTAAGGCCCTGGTAGAACAGTTGTCACGTCTGCCGGGCCTTGGCCCCAAGTCTGCCATGCGGGTGGCCATGACCCTGCTGAAATGGCCAGAAGCCGAGACGCGGCGCCTGGGCCGGAGCATTCACGACCTGCGTGACAACCTGCATCTGTGCTCGCGCTGTGGTGGCCTGTCTTCTGCAGATCCGTGTGCTGTCTGCAGTGACGGCACACGCGGACGCGACACCCTGTGCCTGGTGACAGAGTGGGACAGCATGCTGACACTGGATGAAGGCGGCTTTTACCGTGGGCAATACATGATCCTGGGAGGGCTGCTGGCCCCACTGGAAAGAAAGGATGCGGACAGCCTGGATCTGGACCGCCTCAACAGCCGTCTGGCAGAAGGCGAGATAGAAGAACTGATTCTGGCTCTGGGCGCTACTGTCGAGGCCGAAAACACTGTCTCCTATATCCGGCAGATGGTACGCATGCGCTTTCCGCAGGTGCGCGTTACCCGCCTGGCACAGGGCATACCCCTGGGGGCGGAAGTCAAATACATGGATAAGGAAACCCTGCGCCAGTCCCTGCAATATCGACAGGATCTGGCCTGACATCACTTCTTACAAAACAATTCCCTGATATATGGAAATCTTCAGTCATCCCGCCATACAGGCGCTGACAGCCGGGCTCTGTTCCTGGCTGTCGGTGAGCCTGGGCGCAGCGCTCATCTTTACACGCCGTCAGTTCTCCCGTAAAGCCATGGACTGTTTTCTTGGCGGGGCAGGCGGCATGATGCTGGCTGCTGCCTTTTTTGGCCTTCTGCAGCCTGCATTCGAACTGACAGCCCATCTGCAGCACTGGGCCTTTGTACCAGTGGTGACAGGCCTTTTGCTTGGAGCGGCATTCCTTCTGGGGCTTGACCGCATCATGCCGCACATACACAATGTTCAGGATCAGCCCGAAGGCATCAGCACGCGCTGGCGGCGCAGCATACTGCTGGTCACGGCCATGGCTCTGCATCATATCCCCGAGGGGCTGGCCATGGGGGTAGGCTATGGCGCGGCAGCAGCTGAGAGTGTCAGTGCTCAGGGCGTCACCAGCCTGAGTGCAGCTCTTGTGCTGACCTTTTCACTTATGCTGCAGGGTGTGCCAGAAGGGCTCGTAGTGGCAACGGCCCTGCGTGCCGAGGATATCCCGGCGCGTAAAGCCTTTGTTTTCGGCTCTCTTTCCGGCCTTACGGCTCCGCTGGGGGCACTGCCGGGCGCTCTGGCGGCCGAGTTTACTGCCGCGCTTCTGCCCATTGCCCTGGCCTTTGCTGCCGGTGCCATGATCTATGTGGTGGTGGAAGAAGTCATCCCCGAGGCCAATGCCTCAGGCAACGGCAATGCGGCGACTCTTGCCTGCATTGCCGGCTTGTGCCTGGTCATGGTCATTTCATCATTGCTGGAGTAATGCACGGCCTGCAAAACAGCTTCTGAACCGGCAGAACTGTCCTTACTGCTTCTTTCTTGTAAAGGGGGCTGGTGGTCGCCAGTACCAGAAAAGAGCCAGCAGGGGGGCAAGGCCTGCCAGTTCAGCCAGCTCGCGCGGGGCATGGCCGCTCAGGCCATACCAGAGCAGTATACTGGCTGAAGCTGTGCCCAGCATAAGAAACCACTGGGCCAGACTCATGGGCCGGGCTACAAACTGAAAGAAACTGACCGTCAGTATGGCTACCCAGACCTTGGTGATGGTCAGCGTCAGAGCAGTGCCTTCCAGTGGCATATGCGGGATAAGGGTGAAGCAGCAGACTATATTGACCAGAAGACCGCTGGCGTAGAAGGCCAGCAGCAACTTGTGTCGCCCCATGCCGATCATGGCATAGGCAGCCAGATTGTGCAAAAAGGCCGTGGCAAGGCAGGGGGTCAGCAGCTGCAGCGAGGGTACGGCCTCCAGATAGTGGCTTCCGTAGACCAGGGGCAGTATGCGGTCGCCTTCCACGCAGATGATGAAGATAGCAGGCAGTGCTCCGGCCCAGAGGGTTCGCGCCGTCTGCCCGGCCAGACGGCGAAATTCTTCGCGGTTCTGCTGCCAGAGCTGTGTCAGCAGCGGAAAGATGACCTTGCCTAGCAAGGCGCTGGAGACCAGCACTGAAATACCTTCCACCACCTCCCAGGCAATGCCGTACAGGCCCACATCCACATCATTGCCGTAATCTTTGAGGAAGATGACATTGATTTTGTTATAGGCCATGGAGCAGGCCGACATGGCTGTGAACACCAGGCCGCTTTTCATATGACGGGCCAGGTCCAGCATGCCTGTGAGGCCCACACCGGCCAGTGGGTTGCGCCCCAGGGCCTTGAGTGCAAAAAGCAGGCAGCAGACCGACTCAATGGGTTTGTACAGGGCAATGCAGATGGGCGGCGCGTCCATGAGGATGCAGGCAATACCCACGCCAAAGCCCAGCAAAGCCGAAGGCACACGGATGCGCATTTCCACATCCTGTCTGCCGCGAGCCTGGCAGAGCGCAAAAAACGAATTACAGACAGCATCCAGCCCGAGGCCTGAAGCTATGGCCAGTACGATAAGGCGCAATTCAGGGCTGTAATCCTGCCAGCCTGTGTACAGCCAGGTAAGCCACAAGGCTGCCAGCAGCATGACTATCTTGAGCCAGCTCACCTCACCCAGAAGGGCGCGCGGGCGGGTCTGGCCCCGGGCAAAGGTGGAAAGCAGAAACTCATTGAGGCCGACATCAGCCGCTGTTCTGACCAGATAGCCAAAACTGAGTGCCAGCACGATCTGCCCCATGACTGCCGGGCTGTGGCGTGCCAGCAGCATGGTGAAGACAGTCCAGGAGACATCACGCGTCCACTGGGCACCCAGGATATAGCCAAGGCGCTGCGGGATGCTTTTCAGCTGCATGGAGAGGCGTTACCTGTTGCCTTTAAAGCGCACCACAGCCTTGAAGCCCGGTTTCAGAGCCAGGTCAGGGTTGGGAACAGTAAGCTCTACCGTGTAGTAGGAAGGATTGGCCACATTCATATCTGTGGAGACCCAGGATATCTCACTGACCGTAGCTGCAAATTTTTTATCATCAAGGGAGGGAATCTCCACCTCAGCGGTGTCACCTTCTCTGATGGCACCAAGCTCAGCCTCATAGACAGGCACCTGAATCAGTACAGGGTTCAGCTGCCCTACCTGAATGGGCGCACTGCCTGCCGCCAGCTCTGTACCGGAATGGAGCGTACCCGCCAGAGAAAGCACATAACCTGTGATCGGCGAGCGCAGGACCAGACTGTCCGGCAGAAGCTCACCTTCCTTGATCGGGATGCCGTAATAGTTCCCCAGCTCCTTGAGGCGTGCTTCAAAATTACGTTCATTCTTCTTGATGGTGGTCTGCAGAAGCTCAATACGCTTCTGCAGGGATCTGACGTCACCTTCAAGTCTGCTCAGGGCCTGACGCGAGCCAAGGCCCGATGCAGCGAGTTGGCGGGCTTTGTTGCGCTGGGCCGTGGTCTCGGCCATGGTGCGCTCCAGATTAAGCACCTGGCTTTTCAGATCTTCAGTACCAGCACCTGTCGTGACCTCCTGCTGTAACAGACGCCCGGCTTCATCCTGCAGGTGATAGCGCAAAAGCGGCGTGCCTGCCTCCACGGCATCGCCCGGTTTGACCAGCACGGCGTCAACCACGGCGTTAAAGGGCAGGGGCTGGGCACGGGTGACCGTAGCAATAACCTTGCCTGTCACAATGGTTGTTTCAGATGCGCTGGAGGCTGCCAGACTGGATATGGGGCAAAATACCCACGCGGTACAGAAAAGCAGACAGCAGGCAATGCGAAGCATGGGAAAAAACATGGCGCGCATCAGATCACCTCTTTGGCAGGCAGGCCCAGGAAGCGTTCCTGCAGGATATTGGCAAGGTACATCCAGTCCAGACGGGCCAGACGGTGTTCAAGCTCTGCCTCGATATGAGCAATACGGGCCTGTACCATGGCTTCCTGGCGATTGCTCACTTCAGGCAGTTCCAGTGTGCCCTGATTGAAAGATATCTGAGCTTCCTTGTACTGCAGTTCAGCCGTATCCAGACGGGTCCTGGCCAGTTTGAGCCGCGTTTCTGACAGGGCTACGCGCTGTTCAGCCTGCAGCCACTGATTGGAATAGTCCGTGCGTTTGCGTGAGAGCTCGTGAAAGGCCTGCGCCTTGACCATACGGGCCGTCTGCACACCGCGGTAGCGGTGGCCCCAGTCCAGCAGGGGGAAGTCAAAATTGAAATGCAGGAAGTAGTCTTCTTTGCCGCCTGTGGGCTGATACTGCCCGGCAGGGGGATATTTATTGAGCTGTATGGTCATGTCCGGCACATATTCAGCCCAGGCTACCATGATATTGTAATCTCCCAGTTTAACCTGGGCGCGCAGCAGCAGTTCGTCTTCCGTGGTGGGCCAGCGTTCTTCCCATTTCAGCTTGCGCCCGTCAAAGCCTCCCAGAATGGCATGGGCCTTGGTGCTGTCAATGGTCAGGCGCTGTTGCGGGTCCACACCAGCCAGTATTTTGAGCTGTGTACGCTCAATAACTTCCTGCATGGTAGTCTGTTCCACAGTCAGCTCCATCTCGCGCAGGTGCTGTGTGGCCAGATTCAATGCAACGCCCTGTGTGCCTTCTACAGCTTCCACCTGCCGCCAATAGGCTACCAGCTCTTTGCTGATGGGCAGAAGACTTTGCTGTGCTTTGAGAATATCTCTCTGGGCCTGCAGCTTCAGGTAGCTTGCGGCGATTTGATGTATGGCCTCGCCAATGGCTTTGCGATGGGTCGAGATGGCCATGTTTACCATGGCTTTTTGTACCTGATGTTCAAAGTAGGTGGCCAGAGGATTGGGGAAGGCGGCATAGAAGCCGATATCCAGTTTCGTCTGCCCGTAGTCACCGGGTTTGTCGTCTGCCCCGGTATTATAACGGGTCAGGTTATTGGAGACTCTGAAGGTCATGCGCGGTTCGGGCAGGTATTTCCAGACAGCATCTGTCAGTGCCACGCGTTTTATCTCTATCTCTACCGCACTGTTGACCAGCAGAGGTGACTGCTGAATGGTGAGAAAGACACAGTCTTCAAAGTCAAAGGTTTTTTGAGGATCATAGAGATTGGGAACTGCGGCTTCCAGCTTGTCTTTATTTTCTACAGGCACGCCCGGGGCTTCATCCAGCCAGTGCCGTGCAGGCAATTCTGGTGATTTCAGGCCGGCTTTCTGTGAGGAGCAGCCCATACCTGCCAGGCAGAAGCAGAGGACAAGCAGGGGCAGGATACGATATGCGGACAGTGAACGTGCGTGCTGCAACATTTTCGTAGCCTTTCGTTACGCAGGAATGCGCGTCAGGGTTATGTCACAGGGGCAGCATCCCGCCCCACTTCCTGTTTTTCAAATTCAAGCTGATGCACTGTGAGCAGGGGCAAGCCCTGTCCATTGCAGACCTGAGCCTCGAAACGGCGCAGACGACCATCATCCCAGACACGCCGTAACAGGATCTGCGCGGCGGCTGAAGGCACTTCTCCAAAGCGTATGTAGCCAGCGGCCTTGAGGCCCCATGGGAAATGTGAGGGGGCTTCACCCCATACGAGAGCCAGCTGTGCTGTCTGCACAATGGCCTCCAGCATACGGAGGTACTCATTATAACGCCAAAGCGCAGAGGGGGCAATGCCCTCGACAGGGGCTATCAGGGGGGGACTGCCTGCATCAGAGAGGCTGGCCCTGTAAATATTGCCGGGCAGCTCTTCCCAGTATTCCAGCAATTGCCAGGGGGCTGCCAGGGCGTGCTGTGCAAAGAAGGCAGCCAGGTTTTCCGAAGGCAGTGGCTGCCCTCTGCCCTCTGGCAGGTTCTGCCAGAGCGGCGTCAACGGAGCCGGACCATCGGCCAGCAGTATCATGCCTTCTGCAAGCGGGCTGTAGTGGGGCATGCGGCGCCCATTGGCCGTGATGTCCCGGCTGTACAGCCAAGTGTAGCACATGCGGCTCATGACGCCATCCAGGCGCAGGCGCAGGCGAGCCTGGGCATGCAGACGGCATTCGCGGGTAACGCCCCGTGGCAGGGGCAACGGAGCAGCAAGACGTACGTCTGACAGACCGTTGACTTCCATGCCTGGCAGCAGCAGGCGTGCTCCTTCCAGCAGGGCCTGCAGAGCGCGGCTCATGGGCAGGACTGGTGGATTGCCATGAGCGGCAAGAGTGGCATCAGCATAGTGTGAAAAATGGCAGCAGCCCTGAAAGAGCGTTGTGGCATACGGTAGAGAGGGCTTGGGGTCGGGAAAAACCAGAGGAAATTTTTCAGGGTCTGCCTGCAGAAGGGGAACCTGCTGTACTGGCGTTTCTGGCTGGCAGAGGGCAGGGGCGTCTTCTGTTTTCTCTGGTTCAGGTGTGGCAGTGCTCGCGGGCTGTTCAGCCATCTTGTGTGTGGCCCGGCTCATGGCCCGGGCCAGATCCCCCACAGTGCTCACCTGCAGCAGGTCTTCAAAATCCACATGTATGCCCAGCGTTGTTTCAGCTTCCTGTATCAGCAGAGGAAAACGACTGGAGCGCAGCGAAAGATCATAGCGCAGGTCCATATCCGGCCGCAGTTCCTGCCATGAACGGCCACAGGCTCTGGCCAGGATATCCATGACGCTCTGCATGAGCTCAGGTGATATTGACTGAGTAGCTGGTGTATCTTCTGTCACTGCCTGTGCTGGCCTGGGCCGCACTGGCGGCATGTGCTGCTGGCTCCGCTCCTGCAGCTGCTGTCGGATGGCAGATGCAGAAAGATGCCCCAGGGCATGGAGGCGGGCGCAGGTCTGCCGCATGATGGCTGTCTCGTGCCCCTTGCGGCCAGCCGTAAGGCAGAAGGCTGCAGGCTCAATATCGCTGACCAGGCCGCAGAGCGTATCCTGTGGCCCCAGTTCAAGAAAGTGCCGGATACCGTGCTTTTGCCTCATGGCCTGTACACACTCTACCCAGCGTACAGAATTTTCGTCCAGGTCAGCAATAAGCCGGCAGATGGCGTCCTGTGTCTGCGGGTAAGGCTCAGTAGTGATATCGCTGAGCATGGGCACACGGGGAGGGTGCATCTCAAGGCCGTTGAGCCGCCGCAGCGACATGTCGCGCAGGATACGCATGCTGGGATGATGAAAGGCCAGGCTCACATTGAGCATTATGGCCGGAATGCGCTGCTTGCGCAGGCTTTTACGAGCTTCCAGCAGTATTTCGCGTGGACCGCTCAGTATATGCTGCCGCGGGGTATTGTAGTTGGAGACATAGAGTGAGGGCCAGGTTTCGCGTGCTCTGGCAATGACTTCAGCCTCGGCGTGTACGGCCATCATGCCTGTATCCCGCGTGGCCTGCTCCTCCAGTTCTGCCATGTGTATGGCCCGCGTATCCAGAATATACCAGGCGACATCCAGGTCATAGACACCAGCCAGACAGAGGGCGATGAGCTCCCCCAGGCTGTGCCCGCACAACAGTGCGGGCGAGAGGCCCAGCGAAACAAGCTGGCTCCACTGGGCGTATTCCAGCAGGAAAAGATAGGGTATCTGCCAGCGGGTCAGAGATATCTTTTCCTGATCCGTCTCGTCCATGAGAGCCAGCAGATCCCACTCGGCAAGTGCAGCCAGGCGGTCCATGGCTGCACGGGCTGCAGGAAAGCTGTCGTACAGCTCCCGTCCCATGCCGGGCCAGACAGAGCCAAGGCCACAGCACATGACAGCCAGGGGGGCTGCCCCTTCCCTGTTTGCCGGGGCCATCCAGATATGCTGCTCTTCAAGAGCGGCAAGGGCCTGTGCATCAGGCTGTACCCCCAGCGTCAGCAGGCTTTGCCGCCAGAGTGGGTCCAGACTGCCTATACGCCAGGTTTCGCCACTCTGCTGCAGTTCGGCATAGCGCACACCGTCCAGCGCCAGTTCGTCAGCCATATCCCGGCTTCGGGCAACAGATGAGGAGGCAGACGGGCTGCTCATAGGTTGTCTCGTGCAACCATCCTACATGGCCTTTCCGGCGTCCAGCAGGGCAATCTGTTCATCCATGGCTTTTTGCAGGGGAGCAGGCAGACCCATGATATCCACATTGAGGAAACCTCTCACTATGGTGGAGGCTGCTTCGTCCTCATCCAGACCACGCGCCATGAGGTATTCCATCTCTTCCTGGGCAATCTTGCCCACAGCGGCTTCGTGCGAGAGTTCCACGCCATCCTGATTGCTGTCCAGCTCAGGAATGGCGTGTATGCGTCCGCCGCCCATGATCAGACCCTTGCATTCCAGATGCCCTCTGGCAGGGCTGGCAGCCGCCCGTATCAGCCCCCGGTTGATGACAGTACCGCCTGTGGTAAGCACACGTGAAATGACTTCGCCACGGGTATGGGGGGCATTGAGCTCAATACGGTTGCCACTGTCTACATACGAGCCGACAGGGGCGACCACTACGGAATTGAAGCGGGCAACAGCCCCTTCGCCGTTAAGGCTTATCAGGGGGTTCATCTGCAGATCGCCCACGGGCTTGAGCAGGATGTAGTTATTCTGGAAAACACCCCCGGCATCTACCACGCCGGCTGAACGCGGCCGCACCACGGTGCTTTCGCCCCAGTTGTGAATCATGGTGAAGGTGAGTTTGCCGCCTTTTTCCACATAGTATTCTGTAATGCCCAGGTGAGCGGCATGCCCGGCATCGTGCGCCGTGGCACAGCCCCCCAGGATATGCAGCTCGGCCCCTTCCTCCACAATGACGATATTGTGTATGCTCTGCCCGGCTCCGTGCCCCTTGATAAACATGCAGGACTGTACAGGCTCGCTCAGTCTGACGCCCTTTGCCACGCGCACAAAGTAGCCCCCGTTCAGCTGCTCGTGGGCCATGCGGGTAAAGTCGTCCTTGTCGGGGGTAAGCAGCTTCCAGCAGTGCTGCGGCAGGCCGTCATATTTTTCAAGGGCCTTGCGAATGTCCATGAGTTCCAGGCCTTCCTGCCGTGTCTGGCAGTGAACACCTGCATGATCCATCTGCATGAAAGCGCCACTGACTGCCTTGTCATGCACGTCAATACCGGCCAGCACCAGGCGCTGGTGATCCATCTGGGGCAGACTGGTCAGATCATCGACGGCAGCATGCTCGCCGCCGCTGAAGGAGTAACGGGAAAGATCCACAGTGCTCATGACAGGGGCGCCTCCGCAATCTTGCCGAACATGTCGCTTGCCAGGCAACGCAGACATTCCTGGTAACCGTGCAGAGCGATATGGTCGAGTATCTCGCGCGGCCGGGCCTCACAGCAAAGTTTGCCGTTATACATAACCTGCCCACGGTGCGCGTTGACATATTCCAGAATATGGCCGGTATGCGTGATGATGAGCCCGCTGGTGGAGCGACATTTGGCCCGCTGCCGCAGACTGGCGTTGCAGTTGTCAGGCATGCCGTCCAGCAGGTGGCGCACGGTTTTGCCTACCAGAGCCATGTTTTCCAAATCCACCCCGGATTCCGGCTCATCGAACAGCAGAAGGTCAGGCCGTTGCGCCATAAGCTGCAACAGTTCCGAGCGCTTCAGCTCCCCGCCGGAAAAACCTGCATTGACATCGCGTGCCAGAAACTGATCAAAGTGTACCCTGCGGGCCAGGGCGGGCACGTCTACCTCTCTGCCTCTGGAGCACAGTTCTACCAGCTTGCCCGTGGCCAGGCCGTGTATGGTCGGCGGCCGCTGGAACGACATGCCCAGGCCCAGACGGGCGCGTTCATGCATGGGGGCATGGGTGATGTCTTCACCCTTGAAGATGATTTCGCCACGGGTGACTTCATAGCCTGAAAAACCCATCAGGCTGAGCAGCAGGGTGGTCTTGCCCGAGCCATTGGGCCCGAAGAGGATAAAGGTCTCCCCGGGGGCTACATGCAGATCAATGCCCTTGAGCACCGGTGTGCCGTGGACGGAAACATGCAGATCGCGGATTTCAAGCATGTTCGTGCTCTCCGGTTTCGCCGAGAAATTCCAGCACATCGTAGTGGACGTGATCCAGAATATGGCTCAGGTGGTTGATACATTCATCGCCTACAGCGCGTCCCAGCAGGCCGGCAATAAAGGCCGCACGCCTTGCATTGAGCAGGGCCGTATAGCCGGGGCCGGGAGAGTACGGGATGGCCTGTATGCTTTCGATGAAGGCTTTGAGCTCTGCTTCTTCAAGATTTTTGATGGGCTGGGCTTCGTCGTCCAGATACACAATGCCGTCGCGCAGGGCCAGCATAACGGCCTTGCCGTGAATATGAGCGATGCACACTTCCATGGATACCTCGTGTGGTGGCAATCCCAATATCATGGCAGACTTGTCTGAGCCTGTCCAGTCCGTTGACGCAGAGCATCTGTCAGTTTTTTTCTGAGGCTTGACAGAAGCGATGTTCTTTTGTATTTGAATGTCCAGAAATTTATGCGTAGAGGAATACTATAATGCATGCCCGTTTTTCCCTTCTCTGCACTGACAGTCTTCAGGGCTGGTGGTGGCGCATATCGGTGCGAAGGGGAGACGTGCAGGCATAGCCTGTGCGCCAAGTGCAGCCATAAGCGCCGTCTCCCCGTGAGACGGCTTTTTTTTTATTCATTTCAGCCCAAGCGAAAGGAGTTTTTCATGAGCCAGAGCTTTGTCGCTGACGGCAGGCCCGACAGCAATGGTTTTTTTGGCCCCTATGGCGGGCAGTATGTGCCTGAGGCGCTTAAGGCCCGCCTGGATGATGTGGATGCGGCCTTTACAGAGGCTCTGGCCGATCCGGCTTTTGGGCAGGAGCTGCAACGTCTTTTCGTACATTTTACGGGTCGCCCCAGCCCTGTCTTTCATTGCGCTAATCTCAGCGCAAAGCTGGGCGGTGCACAGATATGGCTCAAGCGCGAAGACCTCAATCATCTGGGTGCACATAAGATCAACAATACGCTGGGGCAGTGTCTGCTGGCGCGACGCATGGGCAAGAAGCGCATTATCGGCGAGACTGGTGCCGGGCAGCACGGTGTGGCCACAGCAGCTACGGCAGCACTTATGGGCCTTGAATGTGCTATCTATATGGGTGAGGTGGATATCAGGCGTCAGCATCTCAATGTCATTCGCATGAAGATGCTGGGGGCTGAGGTCATACCGGCCAGAAGTGGGCAGCGGACGCTCAAGGAGGCCGTGGACGAGGCCTTGGCCGCCTGGGTGGCTGATGACGACATCTTTTATGTATTGGGTTCGGCTGTGGGGCCACATCCCTATCCCTATATGGTGCGGTATTTCCAGTCGGTTATCGGGCGTGAGGCCCGTGAGCAGATGCTGGAGACAGCAGGGCGTCTGCCTGATGCCTGTCTGGCCTGTGTAGGTGGTGGCTCCAATGCTATTGGCATGTTTTCTGCTTTTCTGAATGATACAGATGTACGCCTTATCGGTATAGAACCCGGCGGTCGGGGGAATGACTACGGCCAGCACGCGGCCTCGCTCTGTCTGGGTGAGCCGGGCATTCTGCATGGCTTTAATTCCTATATGATCAAGGATGCCAACGGTGATGCAGGCGAGGTATATTCCATTTCTGCTGGCCTGGATTATCCTTCGGTTGGGCCGGAGCATGCCCGCCTCAAGGACGCAGGGCGGGCTGAGTATGTGAGCATTACCGACAGAGAGGCCCTGGATGCCTTTTTTGCCCTGTCGCGCAGTGAAGGCGTCATCCCGGCACTGGAGTCCTCCCATGCCCTGGCACAGGCCATGAAGATGGCCCCGGGCATGCCCAAAGACAGCATCATACTGGTGTGTCTGTCAGGCAGGGGTGACAAGGATGTGGCCGAAGTGGCCGAGATTACGGGTATGGCATGATCTGCGTATGCAGCGATGGAAAAACGGGGCCCAGAAGGCCCCGTTTTTGAGTACAGCACTGGAAAATTTTTCGCGCAGAAACGTGCAGAAGGAAATTTTTGATTGACGAAGAGGAGAACTACTAGTAATAATAATGAAAACTAATTTTGATTATGAGGAGGCCATATGAGCTTTTCCACCGCATTGCCTGTTCTGGGTCAACCCATGCCTGCAATTTCTGCCTTATCTACTAAAGGCAAAATATCCCTGCCTGAAGACAGCAGGGGTAAATGGCTGGTGCTTTTCAGCCACCCGGCTGACTTCACGCCTGTATGCACAACAGAATTCGTAGCTTTTCAGAAGCGTATCAAGGAGTTTGAAGCACTCAACACCATGCTGGTAGGCCTATCCATTGACCAGGTTTTCGCGCATCTGAAGTGGATGCAGTGGATTGAAGAAAAGCTGGGTGTTGCCATCGAATTCCCCGTTATTGCTGATGACAGAGGGAATATTGCCGAGCAGCTTGGCATGTTGCATGAGGGCAAGGGCAGCAATACTGTACGCGCGGTTTTCATCGTTGACCCTGAAGGGATCTTGCGTCTGATGATCTATTACCCGCAGGAAGTAGGGCGTAATATTGACGAGATTTTGCGTGTGCTCAAGGCATTACAGACATCTGACACCCATGGCTGCGCCATCCCGGCCAACTGGCCCTGCAATGAACTGATCAATGATCGTGTCATCGTGCCTCCGGCCAAGGATGCTGACGCCGCAAAGAAGCGCCTGAGCGAATACGAGGGCTTTGACTGGTGGTTCTGCCACAAAAAAATCTAACAAGCCTGATATTCTCCAGCCCAGGGGCCGTATCGGCACTTTGCCGGTACGGCCCCTGTTTATCACGGCTGTGAGACGGTTTCTGGCTCCTGGACAGTACTGCACTGGCGTTCTTCCATGAAGATCTGCCAGACAGTCACGAAGAGTACTGCCAGAATAGGGCCGGTTACAAAGCCGTCCATGCCAAACATGGCAAAACCACCCAGTGTGGAAAGCAATACAAGAAAGTCCGGCAGCTTGGTATCGCGCCCTACAAGAAGAGGGCGCAGCAGATTGTCAGCCAGGCCGATGACGCAGGCCCCATAGGTCATGAGGATGATGCCCTGCCAGTAATGGCCGCTCAGAGCAAGATATACGGCTGTAGGCAGCCACACCAGAGCTGCACCTACAACGGGGATGAGCGACAGCACTGTCATGACTACACCCCACAGCATGGCCGCGCGGATATCCAGAATCCAGAAGATAAGCCCGCCCAATGCGCCTTGCGCTACAGCCACCAGCAGGCTGCCCTTGACCGTGGCGCGCATGACTTCCACAAATTTGGAGAACAGCCGCTCTTCCCGGTGGTCTCCAAAGGGTAGGGCGCGTACAAGTATGTTACGTAGCCGCCAGCCATCCCGTACCAGAAAGAAGGAAAGATAAAGGACCAGTGCAAGATTGGTCAGAAAATGTGCCGCTCCACCGCCGAAGGCAACAGTATTCCTGGCCAGTATGCCGCCCGCTGACAACGCCAACGAGGAAAGTTCTTTCTTGATACGGGTTGCGTCATAGCCGTATTGGGCGAGCCAGTTCTGCACCGAAGGAAAGGCCTCTTTCAGCCTGTCTACCATGTCTGCTACAGTGCTTGTCTCTTGCGAGAGACGTGCATACAGAGCTGTGGCTTCTTCAACACAGGAGTAGATCAGCCAGAGCAGTGGCAGGATGATGACCACAAGACAGAAAAGCACCGTCAGCAGGGCTGCCGGGCTTGGGCCCAGGCGAAGCCTGTGACACAGAATTTTGTTTATCGGAGTAAAAAGAACCCCGATAACCACTGCCCAGAAAAGTACATCAAAAAACGGCAGCAGCAGCCAGCCAAAGAGCAGGCTGACACCCAGCAGAAGACAGAGAAAGGCACGGGCTTCAAAGCGTTGCATATCATTGTACATTGATTTGGCTCTCCATATCTGCGTCAGAATAAATGCGGGGGGCTGCGCAGGCAAGAGCCTGCTGGAGCAAAACTCGTCCGTTTTCGCAGGCGGTTGGAAACGGCTTGAAAAACAAAGAGGAATTTTTTACAAACAGACATTGTGGAGTGCTGAAAACAGGTAACTCTGCCATAACCCCAACCACGGAGAACAGCATGTCTCAAGCGGAACTTGTTGCCCTTGAATCTGCCCCGGTAGCCGCAGCCAAGGTGCAGGCCGCTGCTGCAGAAATAGATTTTAATGATCCTGCCCTGACTTTGAGCTACGGCTCCAAAACCATGAATGAGATTGCAAAGTTTGCGGACTCCCTGCTGGGTAACGTACGCGTGAAAGACTCCGGCCCGGTGGGTGAGAGTCTTTCTGAGCTGATGCTCAAGGTCAAGGATGTAGATATTGAACAGATCGCCAGAAAAGAAAAGAGCTTCTGGGAATCCCTGCCTCTGGTAGGCGGTCTGTTTGATTCCATGCAGCGCACTGTGGCCCAGTTTGACACTGTACTGGCTCAGGTTGACGGTATCTCGGAAAAGCTGGAAGACGCCATGGGCAGTCTGCTCAAGGATATAGAAGTCCTTGAGCAGCTCTATGCGCACAACAGGAATTTTTATGAGGATCTCAGTGCCTATATACAGGCGGGTGAAGCACGATTGGAGCAGGCCCGCAAGGAAGAGCTGCCCAGGCTGGAGGAAGAGGCTAAGAACAGCCCTGACAGCCTGGCAGCGCAGAATCTGCGGGACTATGCCGAAAAACTTAACCGTTTCGAGCGCCGCCTGCACGACCTGAAGCTTTCGCGCACCATCACGCTGCAAACGGCACCGCAGATTCGCATGATCCAGAACAATGATCAGACGCTGGCTGAAAAGATACAGACAAGCATTCTGGCTACCATACCCATCTGGAAAAACCAGATGGTGCTGGCTCTTTCCATACACAGCCAGCACAAGGCCGCAAAGCTGCAGAAAGACGTAGCTGATACGACCAATGCGCTTTTAAACAAGAATGCTGAGATGCTGCATGCTTCCACAGTGGATGCAGCGCGCGAGATTGAGCGTTCCATAGTGGACGTGGAAACACTGCGTAATGTACATCAGAAGCTGATTGCTACTATTGAAGAAACCATGAACATTGCCCGTGAGGGCCGTGATCGGCGTCGGGCTACAGAAGCAGAGCTGGCTTTGATGGAAAATGAAATGCGTGTACGCCTGACCAGCCTGGCAGATCAGAAAGGCCGCGACGTCATTGAAGGCGCACAGGCGGCAGGCCTTCCCCTGGGAGGCGGTAACCGGCCGCAGGCCTAGGGCCGGGGCGTTCTCATGAAAGATCTTTCTGTTTCCACAGTACTGGCCAGCGGGGCTTCAAGCGGTTTGCGTGTACTTTCAAGCGTGGGGCGCCGTCTGCTTGTACACGCCTGTGCCCTGGTAGCAGCAGGGTTCACCGCCCTGTCGGGCTTTGGCCATGGCTATCTGCTTTCGGCTGTCAATGAGGCTCTGGCTGTCTACATCGGGCTCATATGCCTTGTGCCTCGCGGTGATATGAGAGATGCCTCCTGGTATATCCCTTCCATCACCGGCCTGGTACAGGGGGCCATACTGCTTGTTCTGGGGTACCCCCTGCCTGCAGCGCTCTTTTTTGCCGGTTTACAGACCTGGCTGCAACGCCTGCTGCAGAGCCGGGGGGATATGGGCTGGGAATGGACGGTCAGCCCCATGCTGCTGGTCTGCCTGTTTGGCTTTTTTCAGCAGGCAGATTTCTGGAGGCTGCCCATGGAGCCCCTGTTAAGCTTCCCTGTGGCAGCTGTAGTGGGCTGGGCCATTCGTGCAATCTATCTGCGTCTCAGAGCAGACGCCATACATAAAAAGATGCTGACCGATGCGTCTGCCCGACTGCAGACTGCGTTGACCATACAGCCGTTACCCGAAAGGCTGCGCCAGCAGGGTGAGCTGCTGCTGACCAGAATCAGAGAGTATGCAGACCTTGCAGAAGCAGAAAAGGAGCAGGCTGTTATTACCCGTATAGCTGGCGTAAGTCAGCTATACGAAGCGGAAGCGCAGCATTATCGGGCGCAGGGCGGCAGGCCAGATGTGCTCAAAGGTTTTTTGCGATCCAGGCAGTGGCAAAGCATGGGAGGGGCCGGGAATAATACGACAGAAGAAAAATGTCTTGATGCCTGCAGGGAGCTTAATGCCATGCTGGACAAGATCCTGCAGAAGCGGCGCCCTGCCCCAGAACCTGCCCCGGAGGCCACAGACGTGGACCGGCAGGAACTGGCGCGTATCATGGCTCATGAGGATCTGGCACGACAGCTTCTGCAAAAAAAGAGCCAGCTGCCGCAAAGTCTGGCCTGTCATGTGGAAAGTCTTGTCAGCGCAACCGTGGGTATTTGCCAGAACATGCGCAGTGACCCGCAGGACAGGGCCAGTGGACACAAGTTTCTTAACCGCTATCTTAAGGCCACGCACAGAGTTGTGGATGAGCACATCCGCCTAGCTGCTAAAGATGCAGCACATGAGGATGTGTCTGCGGCTCTGTCACGCAGTGAGGATATACTGGCCCATCTGTCCAGGGCCTTTCAGGATGAAAGGACGGGCATGTTGCGCAATGACGCGGTCAACTATACGGCAGAGCTCAATGCCCTGGAAAAACTTTTGAAAATGCGCGGGCATTAAAGCTGCGAGGAATATTTATGGACAATGCCGGTTTTCTTGCTTTTATCCCTCCTGTGCTGGCCATTGTGCTGGCCCTGCTGACCAAGGATGTATTGGTCTCCATCACGTTAGGTATAGTCTCCGGCGTGTTGATTGTCGCTGGTGGTGACCCCCTGACGGCGTTCATAAAACTGACTGACCTTATGGCAGACAAGGCCGGAGATGCCTGGAATATCCGCATTTTGCTGTTCTGTGGTCTGCTGGGCGGTCTGGTAGGGCTGCTTTCCCGCGCAGGGTCTGCACGGGCTTTTGGCCTGTGGGCAGCACGGGCCATCAAGGGGCGTCGCAGTGCGCAGCTCTTTACCTGGCTGTGCGGTCTGCTCATTTTTATCGATGATTATTTCAATTCTCTGGCTGTGGGCTCGGTCATGAAGCCCATTTCAGATACCCGTGGTGTGTCGCGGGCCAAGCTGGCCTATATTCTGGACTCTACGGCTGCCCCCATCTGTATAATTGCGCCTGTTTCCAGCTGGGTTGTGACCGTCATCTCGCAGATTCGTGCTTCCAGCGGCTTCAGTGAGCTTGGTGTGAGCGAGATGAGTTTCTTTGTCATGCTCATCCCGTATAATGTCTATGCCCTGCTGGCTCTGTTCATGGTTTTTGTTGTAGCTGCCACCGGGCGGGATTTTGGCCCCATGGCTGTGAGTGAGCGGCGTGCTGCTCAGGGGCTGTTCTGTAATCAGGAGCAGTATGGCCCGGCGCCCGGGCAGCTGGACGAGGGTGAAGGTAACAGCAGGGCAGCCTGGTATGATATGGCTTTTCCCATGCTGGTGCTGCTGGTGGCGTGTATCGTGGCTTTTCCCCTGAGCACATGGCTTGGCATCAAGCCTGGTGAGAGTATGACATTGGTAGACGGCTTCCGCAATGCGGATGCGTCCAAGGCTCTTCTGTACGGTATCGTCTTTACCCTTGGCGTCACCTGGCTGTATTTCATGGCACGACGTATGCTCAGCATCAGAGATGCATCGGAGTCGTTCATAGAGGGCATCAAGTCCATGACGCCTGCCCTGATCATCCTCATTCTGGCCTGGAGCATCGGCCATGTTATCAGCAAGCCTCTCAGCCAGGGTGGCCTGGGTTTGCCGCTGGTGATCGATGCTCTGCTCAAGGGCAGTGAACTGCCTTTCTGGGTACTACCGCTCTGTGTATTCTTTATTTCTGGCGGCATTGCCTTTGCAACCGGCACAAGCTGGGGCACCTTCGGCATCATGATACCCATTGTACTGCCGACAGCTGTCTCTCTTGCTTCAGGCATGGGTTATACCGGCGAAGATGTGCTGCAGTGTGCACTCATTGCCGTTGGCGCAGTGCTGTCAGGGGCAGTTTTTGGTGATCACAGCAGCCCCATCTCAGACACTACCATTTTGTCCAGTGCGGGTGCCGGCTGTCCGCATCTGGAGCATGTGGCAACGCAGATACCCTATGCTTTCTTTGTGGCTCTGTGTTCGGGGGCGGGCATTGTGACCGGGGCCTGGAGCATGAGTGCCTGGGCAGCACTGGCAGTGGCATTGGCGCTGTTCCTTCCCAGTTTCTTCTATTTGACGCGTAATAGGGTTCAGGAATACAGAAGCTGAACTGACGTTCAGAATCTGTAAAATTCCAGAGGCGGGGCGGCGGCAATCATTTTTGCCGCCGCCAGCTTTTGATAGAAACTTTCAAGCCCGCGCAGCTCATCATCTCTCAGGGTATAGAGCAGGCCGTCACGATAGTAGGTACGCAGTTCTTCCCGAGAGAGAGGGCAGCCGTGCCCTGTAAGCTCCAGGATCACATCCATATGGCTCAGGCCCCAGTCACGTCCCTGCCGTAACAGTTCGCCGGGGTCACAGGGGAAAATCTTCTGATCTGCTGCCTGACGACTGACAACCCAGAGGCCGAAGATGAAGGGCAGGCCTGTCCATTCCCGCCAGGCTTCAGCCATGTCCAGTCTGTAAGGATAGTCCGGGTGTGCACGCAGTTGCAGGGCTTCATCGCCGATGGCCAGAAAAGCCGTAGGCGGCATGTCTGAGCGTAGTGCCGTGGATACCCGCCCGGATCTATAGCGTACCTCAAGCCCGTAATATTCGCGCATGAGCAGACGCAGCAGCGCCACGGAGGTGTGGCTTTCGCCGCTGATGTAAATTTCGTGTCCGTTCAGTTCTCGCAGCGGCAGACGTGAGAGCAGAAGCACACTCATGACAGGTCCGCGTGAGCCGATGGAGAGATCTTCTACGAGGTAATAGCGCTCCGGGCTGCGGGCGTACTCGAAGCAGGAGCAGGACGAGACATGCAGCTCGCCCCGTTGCATCATTTCGTTGAGCAGGGCAGGGGGGGCTGCTACCAGTTCGTAGTCATGAGGCAGTATACCCGCTTCAAGAGGGTGGTAGATGGGCAATACATTCAAATAACTGATGCGCCCCATGCGCAGGACGGGCTGGGCTTTCACAGGATCTCCTTATCGGGATGGCATATCGTCAGGTGTGGCTGCCTGTTGCCCTGCCTGGCATCATTCTTCAGGCTGGGGCTCAACAGGCCTGTAGTCCATAAGACGCTGCACCGGGGTAAAACCGGCGGCCCGGATGATCCTGTGGATTTCGTTGCGGCTGAGACGATAGGAAACACCGGCAGCAGCCACGACATTTTCTTCGATCATCAGGGAGCCGAAATCATTGGCACCGTAGTAAAGAGCCAGTTGGGCCACCTCAGGGCCCATGGTCACCCAGGATGCCTGTATATTGGCTATATTGTCCAGCACCAGACGGGAGAGGGCCAGAAGACGCAGATAAGCCGGAGCAGGCAGCGGAGCGCAGTCAATGCGCGTATGTGCAGGCTGGAACGTCCAGGGTATGAATGCCGTAAAACCGCTGGTACGATCCTGCAGATCCCGTATGGCAAAGAGGTGATCTAGCCTGTGCGCGGGCGCCTCTTCATGGCCGAACATCATGGTGGCAGTGGTACGCATGCCCAGTTTGTGCGCTTCTTCCATAACCTGAAGCCACTGGTCAGCAGAGCATTTATTGGGTGAAACCTGTCTGCGTACCTCATTGTGCAGAATTTCCGCACCACCTCCGGGTATGGAGTCCAGTCCGGCTTCTTTCAGGCGACGGAGTACTTCGGGGACTGCAAGGTTGAAGCTCCGGGACCAGAAAAAGATCTCCGGGGGTGAAAAGGCGTGGATATGCAGGCCGGGCCATGTGCTGCGCATCCATCGCAAGAGATCTTCATACCATTCCAGCGGCAGGTCCGGGTGATGCCCACCCTGGAGCAGGATCTGCGTTCCCCCCAGGCGCAGGGTTTCATCAATTTTCTGTTTCATTTCTTCCCGGCTGATAATATAGCCTTCCCCGCTCTCAGGCGTACGAAAGAAAGCACAGAAACGGCAGGCACAGACGCAGATATTGGAATAGTTGATATTGCGGTCACCCACATAGGTTACCACCGGTTCAGGGTGCAGACGCAGGCGCAGGCTGTGGGCCAGCCGGGCCAGAGTATGCAGGTCGGCCTTGTAGTACAGGGTTTCGGCAGTCTGACGGTCGATACGCCGACCCAGAGCGACCTGCTGTACTGCCTTTTGTATATCATCCTGGCCGTTTGTGGCGTCGAACGTACTGTATGCAGGTACAAAGGGCATCAGAGAGCCTCCTCTGCAGCGTCTACGGTGGCAAAGACGGCATTGCGCCTGACAGGCCTGAAGCCTGACTGACGTATCATATGTTCCAGCTCGGCAATGGTCATGCCCTGTGCTGAAGACGAGCCCGCCATGTGCCCGATATGCTCTTCAATAATGGTGCCGTCCAGGTCGTCTGCGCCGTACCACAGGGCAGTCTGGGCGAGTTTGGTCGGCATCATGATCCAGTAGGCCTTGATGTGCGGGATATTATCCAGCATCAGGCGCGCTACAGCCACAGTTCGCAGCTGATCCAGCCCACGCTGTGGGCCGAGGCGATCTTCCGGCAGCTTGAGGCGACTGTTTTCTGTAAGAAAGGGCAGAGGAATGAAACAGGTAAAGCCCCCGCTTTTATCCTGCTGCTCACGCAGGCGGCAAAGATGATCCACGCGGTGTTCGAGGCTCTCCAGATGGCCGTACAGCATGGTACAGTTGGTCCTGAGGCCGAGGCTGTGAGCTTCGCCCGAAATACGCAGCCAGGCTGCGGCATCGGCTTTGTGCGGGCAAATCTCCTTGCGCAGCACCTCATCAAAAATTTCTGCGCCACCGCCGGGCATCATGACCAGGCCTGCATCCTTGAGTCTTTGGAGTACCTCCAGGGTACTGATACCCTCCATACTGGCGAAATGCGCTATTTCTACCGGGGTAAAGGCCTTGAGAGGCAGTTCGGGCCACGCAGTACGAACGCTGCGCAAAACATCTTCAAACCAGGAAAGACGAAGGCCAGGGTGGCAACCGCCCACCATATGCATCTCATCCAGATGCAGGGCGCCTTGCTGCGCTGCCTCAAGGCGGGCCAGAATATCTGCTTTGCTCAGGCAGAAAGCGCCGGGCTGATCGGCATCGTCACGACGAAAGGCGCAGAAGGTGCAACCGTTGACACAGACGTTGGTATAATTAATTTGTCGGTTAACCACGTAAAAGGCGGCGTCGCCATGCAGGCGCACGCGTACGTGATGGGCCAGGGCACCTATGGCTGTAGGGTCCGGGCAGCGGTAGAGGGTCAGGCCGTCATCATAACTCAGGCGCTGACCGGCCAGCACTTTCTCATAGATGGACGAAAGACCCAGAGCCGCGTAATATGCGGCATTCAGAGCGACATTGGGCATGGAGTCAGGCATTTGTGTTCCTGTCCTGTTTTGTGCTGCGAAGTAAATTGTCTGCACAGGAATAAGCCCCACCGGCGGCCCTGTCAAATGGAGGTATCATGTCGTTGCAAGATTGTCCGTTATCCTTGGGGCTTTCGCCCTGTCCCAATGACACCTTCATCTTTCATGCTCTGCTGCATGGCCTTGTGCCTGTGCCAGCACCCCTGCAGCCGCACTTTGCCGATGTGGAAGAGCTCAATGCCATGGCCTGCCGTAACAGCCTGGATGTGACCAAGATCTCTCTGGGGGCGCTGCCATACTTTATGCAGGGCTATGCTCTGCTTTCATCGGGAGCAGCCCTTGGCTGGGGCTGTGGCCCTCTGGTCGTAGCTCGCGAACCTCTGCCTGAAACGGCATGGCGCCATGGGAGCGTGGCTGTACCGGGCCGCATGACTACAGCCAATCTGCTTCTGGATCTGCATGGTGGCTTTCATGGGCCAAGGACTGAAATGCTGTTCAGTGACGTGATGGAGGCCGTACGGTCCGGGCGGGCAGATATGGGCGTTATCATCCATGAAGGGCGTTTCACTTATGAGCAGGCTGGTCTGACCCGACTGCTTGACCTGGGTCAGTGGTGGGAGGAGTCCTTTCATATGCCTCTGCCTCTGGGGGCCATAGCAGTACGGCGTAACCTGCCGGCTGCAACAGCCCGGGCCATGCAGCAGGCCATTGCAGACAGTCTGCGTTATGCCCGTGCACATCCTGACGCCAGCGCTGCTTTTGTGCGTCTTCATGCACAGGAGATGTCTGAAACAGTCACCCGGGCCCATATTGAAACTTTTGTCACAGACTACAGCCTTGACCTGGGTGAGAGCGGGCGGAGCGCCGTTCGCCTGCTGGCGGAGCGTGCTGCCGCCCTGGCGGGCAGGACTGTGCCGCATGATCTCTTTGTCGCCTGACCATGTTCAGAGTATTGCTTTCGCGCCTTGAGGCCCGCTATTTTTACAGCCTGGGCCTGCCCATTTTTGTAGCCCAGCTTTCTCAGGTGGGCATGAATTTTGTCGATACCGTCATGACCGGGAGGGCCAGTGCCGAGGATATGGCCGCCGTAGCGGTAGCCGGTTCCATATGGGCGCCTGTCTCGCTGCTGGGGCTGGGCTGTCTGTTTGCTCTGCCACCTCTTACTGCGCAGTGTGCAGGGGCTGGCGACAGGGCAGGGGCAGTGCATATTTTGCGACAGGGGCTCTGGTTGACGTTTTTCCTGAGCCTTGTTCTCATGGCCCTGTTCTATGCGCTTTCGCTGCACATGGATATGTTTGGCCTTGAGCCGCATCTGGCCCATCTGGCAGGCGGCTATCTGAGGGCCATACTTTGGGGCCTGCCTGGCTTCATGCTTTTTGTAAATCTGCGCAGTTTTCTGGAGGGTTTTTCCCGCACACGGCCAGCCATGATCATCGGCCTCCTGGGGCTCGCCTTCAATGTGCCCTGCAATTATGTACTCATCTACGGCAAACTGGGGCTGCCCGCTCTCGGCGCTGTAGGATGTGGTGTTGCCACCTCCCTCTGTTACTGGTTCATGGCGCTTGCCATGTTCTACTATGTACGGCGAGATCCGTCCTACAGGGATCTGCATCCCCTGTTTCTGCCGCTCATGCTGCCCGGCTCGTCCCCTTGCAAGAACAGGTCCATGCCCTGCCTGGATGTTCCGCTGGTGCTGCGTATTCTGCGTATCGGTTTTCCCGGAGCCCTGGCGCTCTTTTTTGAGGTGTCGCTCTTTGCGCTGACGGCTCTTCTTCTGGCTCCTCTGGGCACGGTGGCAGTGGCCGGCCATCAGATAGCCATGAATCTTGGTACGGTCATGTTTATGTTCCCTCTGGCCCTGGGCATGACAGCTACCATCCGGGTGGGGCACAGCCTGGGTGCACGCAAGGTGATGCAGGCCCGTTTGACAGCACGAACTGCCCTGAGCCTGAGTGTGTGTTTTGCCTTGGCCATAGCTGCTGTAACGATCGCCTTTCGTCATCAATGGGTGGGCCTGTACAATGACGATACCCAGGTGACTGCCCTGGCAGCCCATCTGCTGCTCTATATGGCATGCTATCAGGTAGTGGACGGCTTTCAGACCGTTGGTCTGGGCGTATTGCGTGGCTACAATGACACACGCATTATCGGTCTTATCTGCTTTGTGACCTATTGGGTCATTGGCCTGCCTGTGGGCTATGTGCTGGCCCGTACTGACTGGATTGTCCCGGCCATGGGGCCGGCCGGTTTCTGGCTGGCTTATATTCTTGCACTGGGTTTTGGCGCTGTCTGCTATCTGTCGCGCATACGTTTTTTACACAGTCTGGACAGCGCAGAGATAGAGCGGCGTGTGCGCCGGTAACGCCCGGCGGCTTACTTTGCCCGGCGTTCCTGCTGCTGATTGCGACGCAGCAGTTGCCATGTGCACTTGATAACAGAAAGCAATTCGTTCAGCCCGGGGCGACTGCTGAAGAGTTCGCTTGTTGCCTCAGCCTTGGTCAGAGGGGCCAGCAGAGGAGGATTATTCACCAAGGACTGCTCCTGCTGGGCGGCTGGAACAGGCTCCTTGAAGTCTGAGCTGCGTGTGCGGACAGACCGTATGTCTGTTTTTGTTTCTTCGTCAGTGGCGACCATGCTGAGAGGCGCAGCTATAGCTGGCTGGCTGCTCATGCTGGCCTGTACTTCCATGTCTGCCTGTCTGCGGCCTTCTGCCTGTCTTGCCAGCTGGCGCTGGCGTTCCAGAGCAGTCTGCCGACGGTAGCTTTCCTGTTCGCGTGCCAGTGTGTCCAGGCAGGAGCGTATATCATCGCTCAGACTGGTGCCCTCTTTGCCCATCTCGCGTCCCAGGCTGGCTTCCAGGCTGCGCAGCATGACCAGTGGATCATCTGCCTTGAGGCAGGTTCTGGCTACCTTGCCACAGGCCTGTTGCATGGGGGTGACCTCGAAGCAGCGTGCAAGCACCTGAGCCGCCGCATCAAAGTGCTGTTGCCGTAACAGGCGGCCTACTTCTGTCAGAAAGGGATTTTTGACCCCGGGGTTCTGTTTGCGCAGGGCCACATAAGCAGAACAGGCTCGCCGCCAGCGTTTTGCCTGCACAAAGGTTTCAGCCGCACGGGCCAGCCAGGCCTGATAGCGCGACATATCCCCCTTGCCTTTCCAGGCTGAAGCTATGCCCAACTCGGCTTCACCCTTGAACTGTGCATCGCGCAGGGCACGACGGAAGGCCTCGATGGCATTGTTCCAACGGCCTTTTTCCAGGCATTGCAAACCTACATTGAAATAATCGGCAGGCTGATGCGCAGGCCTGAGCAGCAGGCCATAGGTTTTGAGGGCTTCGTCAAAAGCCTTTATGTCGGCCTGCTGTGCGGCCTGGCGCAGTCGCGCCATGACGGGCTGTGCTGAACACAGTATCTGCAGGTTTTGCTGGAGCGTCGGCACAGCATAGGGGCGGGCCAGCAGTGCACTGGCCCCGCAGCCCAGTGTGCGCAGCTGTTCCACCTCACCGTCATTGGGTAAGATCAGCAGGACGGGCAGGGCCAGCAACAGGGGGTGCAGGCGCACTATGGCGCAGAAGCGCTCTCCATCCATGTCGCTCAATTTCTGCCCGCAGACAACGATATCCGGCAGTTTGTCTCTGCCCTGTTCTGCCCGTGCAGCCAGGGAGCGGGCCGCCCGGATGCCTGAGGTCTCCATCTCCAATTGCGAAACGCCTGCTTCACGTAAGGAGCGCCGTTCCAGAGCGGCAAGCGCTTCACTTTCACTGAGCAGGAGTACACGGGGCTGGTTTGTCTGACGGGTCATACGTTTCTCTCGCTGCGGCGCAGAGCCCTGTCATGAATGGGTGAACTCTTATCATAGGGCTGCTTTTGCCGTCTGGCAAGGGGCTGGTATGCCTGTGACAGGGCAGTCGCATGCATGAGGTGCTTCTGCCCTGGCGCATGGACTCCTTGACCTGGAATGGCTGCTGTCTTATCTATCAAAGGACGGTTATAGGATATTTTGTGGGCTCTGTGCCCGTACTCCTGACGCAAGGACAGATATTCCGTGAATTGGGACTGGGATAAACTACAGGAAAATCGGCAGCGGCAGCAAAAGCAGAACCCTTCTTTTCGACCGGCTCCGAGGCCGGACGAGGCTCCTGACGACGAGCCTGAAGCCGAACTGGGTGAACGCCGCAGAATGTTCAACCAGGGGGGCAGCAATGGCCCGGGGCAGCGTGAGAGGCGGATACGGCAGTTCCGTCTGCCGCAGGGGCGGCTAGCCCTGCTGATTCTGCTGGGTCTTGTGGGCGCATGGCTGCTTTCTGGTATCTATATCGTCAATCCTGATGAACAGGGTGTGGTGCTGCGTTTTGGCAAGTATAACCGCACCGAAGGCCCTGGCCCTCATTATGCCTGGCCCGTGCCTATTGAAACCGTCTACAAACCACAGGTCACTCAGGTTTTACGCAGTGAGGTTGGTTTCCGTTCTGTAGGGCAGAGTACCACCTTTCAGCAGGGGCAGGTACGCAGTATGCCAGAAGAAGCCTCTATGCTTACGGGTGATGAAAATATCGTCAATGTACAGTTCAGCGTACAGTATAAAATCGGCGATCCGGTAAAGTATCTTTTCAATGTCAGTGCACCTACTGCACTGGTACGTAATGCGGCTGAGGCGGCCATGCGTGAGGTCATCGGCAACAGCCAGATAGATTCGGCCATTACTGATGGCAAACTGAAGATACAGAGCGAGGCTACGCAACTGTTACAGGAGATACTTGACCGCTATGGGGCAGGCATACAGGTTATTGCCGTGCAACTGCAAGATGTGCATCCGCCGCAGGAAGTCATCGACGCTTTCAAGGATGTAGCCAGTGCTCGTGAGGATAAAAGCCGTATCATCAACGAGGCCGAAGCCTACCGTAACGAAATTCTGCCCAAGGCCCGGGGGCAGGCGGCCGCCATGCGTAATCAGGCTGAAGCTTATACGGCCACCCGTGTGCAGACTGCCCAGGGTGAGGCCGCCCGCTTTGATGCCCTGCGTCAGGAATACGAAAAAGCGCCCAAGGTTACCAAGCAGCGCCTTTATTACGAAACAGCAGAAGATATCCTTGCCCGTTCTGGCGAAAAAGTGCTCATGGATGGCAGCTCTGCCGAACGTGTGATGCCCTATCTGCCCCTGCCTGGTCTGGCCGCTCCCCATAAGGCCGGCATGGCCGTACAGAAGCCCATGGAGAAGAAGTAATGCAGCGCAACCCCATTTTTTGGCTCATCCCTGTCATTATTTTTATCTTCCTGGCCAGCCAGAGTTTTTTCACCGTCCATCAGACGCAGACAGCCCTGGTGCTGCAGCTGGGTGAACCCCTGGATGAAGTCTATGGGCCCGGCCTGCACTTCAAGCTGCCTTTCATTCAGAAGGTGGTCTATTTTGATTCACGCGTACTGGACTATGAAGCCCGTTCCCGTGATGCCTTCACTGTGGACAAGAAGGCCATAGTGCTGGATAACTACGCCCGCTGGAAGATCATAGACCCCCTGCAGTTCTACCGTACCATGCGCACCATCCCCGGTGCTCAGGCCCGCCTGGATGACGTGGTTTACTCACAGTTGCGTGCTCTTGTGGGTGCCTATACCCTGACAGAGGTAGTGTCATCGCACCGGGCCAGCATCATGACCGAAGTAACCAAGAAAGTCTCTGACCTGATGAAACCTTTTGGCGTAGAGGTGCTTGATGTGCGCATCAAGCGTACCGACCTGCCGGCTGAAAACCAGCGGGCCATCTTTGGCCGTATGCGGGCCGAACGTGAGCGCCAGGCCAAGCAGTATCGCTCAGAAGGGGAAGAAGAATCTACGCGCATCCGTTCTGATGCAGACCGCCAGCGGGCTCTGATTCTGGCAGAAGCAGCGCGGGAAGCTCAGGTGGAACGTGGTAAGGGTGATGCGCAGGCCGCTGCCGTTTATGCCAAAGCCTACAGCAAGTCTCCTGATTTCTACAGCTATCAGCGCTGGCTTGAGGCCATGCGCAAGTCCTTTAAGGATAACAGCAGGATGGTGCTGTCCAACGAGGTGCCCCTGCTGCAGATGCAACAATAATGGTGCGGCCTGCGCCGCACTTTGGAGAATATATGTCTTCCTTTAAGGAAATTTATGAACGTATCCAGCAGGCTACCAGTTGTCGTACGCAGATGCGTCTGGCCGAAGCCTTGGGCATACGTCAGTCAAGCATCTCTGATGCCAAGCGGAGGAACTCGGTGCCAGGCGACTGGTACATGAAGCTTTTTGAAAATTTCGGCCTCAATCCTGACTGGCTCAAGTACGGTCAGGGCCCCATGTATCTGCGCACAGAACAGGGCTATGTGGCGCAGGATGCTCCTTCAGCGGCAGGTGATGCCGGTGTGCAGAGCAGTGACATGATTAAAAGCATTATCTGTACGTTTTATGATATGCCCTGCAGGTATGATGCAGATGGCCCGCAACCGGAGCTGATACCCCTGGGGCAGATTGCCGTGCCCGCAGCCTTTATGGCAGATACCTGGCGGGTGATACGCATGAACGGTGACAATATGCGGCAGAGCGTACTGCCCGGCGCTTTTTTCGGGGTGAGCAGAGTAAGCGATGTGATCACCTCTGGAGCGATATATGCGCTTTTTATGCCGGGTGAAGGCCTGGTATTACGTCGTATATTTTTGAACAACGCAGAGGACGTCTGTCTGCTGCGTTCAGAATCACCGGGCTTTCCCGAAACCCGCCTCTCGCCGGACCTCCTGCAGCAGAGACTGCTGGGCAGGGTGGTCTGGACCCTGCAGGAGTTGTAACTGTGCTGGGGCGGCAGGTTTTTCTGCAGCGGCTCCATGCAGTCTTAGTGACGCTTTTAGTTCTTTGCTGTGTGTTTCCGGTCTGTAGTCATGCGGAAACTTCAGACAGGCAGGGCTCCTCTCCATCAGGGTGGGGCTCTTTGCCTCTGGTCTGGCAGCCATTGGCCCGGCGTCTTGCTGCGGATGGTCTGAGCGGCCCCAGGGTCGATGCTCTGCTTGCCACCCTGCCTGCCGTCCCCAGTCAGTCGCCCATGGGCCGCAAGATGCGTGAATTGTATAAAAGCAGATTTCTTGCCAAAGCGCCGGACAGAAAGGCGGCCCCCCGATATTACAAGAACGTAGTCAATACCAGGAGTGCCCGGCTTTGCCGGGAGTTTATTGCCGCACATGCTCCGGCGTTCAGACAGGCCCAGGCCCGGTATCACGTGTCTGCTGCAGTGGCGGCTGCCCTCTTGTATGTAGAAACACGTCTAGGCAAGGTTTTGAGTGATACCAGTGAGAATGCGCTGTATACACTGGCCAGCATGGCTGTCAGCCGTCGCCCGGAAGATATCAGCGACTGGCTGGATAAAATGCCCGGCTATGAAAACCGGCAAGAGTGGTTTGACGCGACCATGTCCAAACGGGCCGACTGGGCGTACAGAGAAAGCCGGGCGCTAGTGCAGCACCTGTTGCAGGAGGGGGGTGACCCCCGTGATCTGCCCGGTTCCATTTACGGGGCTGTGGGCCTGTGCCAGTTCATGCCTTCCAATATTTCTGTTTACGGAGCAGACGGCAATAACGATGGCAGGATAGACCTTTTTCAGGTGGATGATGCCGTGGCAAGCCTGGCCAATTATCTGTCCCGGCATGGTTGGAAAAAGGGCCTGACACGGCAGCGGCAGCAAAAGATACTGATGCGCTACAATAATTCACGTGTCTATGCTGACACCATCCTGGCCCTGGCTGACCTGGTGTCGGCAGAAGACAGGCCAGAGTCTCTCAAGCGCCTTAAACAGAGCAAGGAGCGGCCATGAGCGCAGAACGCCTGGTCATTACAGGCATGGGGGCCATAACCCCACTGGGCCTGAATGTGGCTGATTACTGGAAAAATCTTGTCGGTGGTATTTGCGGCATCGGCCCCATAGACTGCTGTGATGTGTCTGCTCTGCCTGTGCGTATGGCAGCCCAGGTGCGCGGTTTTGATGCAGGGCGATTGCCCCGTGCCGTACAGCGGGCTTCTTCGCCGTTCATGCAGTATGCCTTTGCAGCGGCAGAGCAGGCTCTGGGCGAAAGCGGACTGCATGTGGCACACTGCCCTGAACGTGTGGGTGTGGTCATGGGTACAGCCATGGGCGGGGTCAGCCTTACGGCACAGACACAGACGGCCTTTGACGGCGGACGGCCCAGGGTCAGCCCCTGTTTTGTGCCTGCCAGTATAGGCAATATGGCCGCAGCCCATGTGGCCATAACCTATGGCATGCGTGGTCCGGGCCTCACGGTCAATACGGCCTGTTCTGCCGGGGGGGATGCCCTGATGCTGGCGGCCATGCTGCTGCTGACCGGTGAGGCTGATGCCGTGCTGGCTGCAGGCGGCGAGAGCATTCTCTGCCCTGTTGTCATCTCCAGTCTGGCGCAGGCCAAAGCGCTGTCACGGCATAACGATGACCCTCAGCATGCCTGCCGTCCCTTTGACCTTGGGCGGGACGGCTTTGTTATCGGCGAGGGGGGTGGGGCCATACTGCTGGAAACTGAGTCGCATGCCCTTGCACGTGGTGCACGCATCCGGGCAGTGCTGGCCGGATGGGGCAATACCATGGACGGCTATCATATCACAGCCCCCTGCCCTGATGGCCAGGGTGCAGCAGCCTGCATGCGCAAAGCCCTGCAGCGGGCAGGGCTGGCCCCGGCTGATATCGGCTATATTAATGCCCATGGCACTTCCACAGTACTGGGTGACAAGGCTGAGACACTGGCCATAAAAAGCGTTTTCGGCGGCAGGGGCGAAGCCCCGCCAGTAAGCTCCACCAAGGGAGCTACCGGTCATCTGATGGGGGCAGGGGGGCTGACTGAAGTCATTACCTGTATCAAGGCACTGGAGGAAGGGCTTTTGCCGCCTACTCTTAATCTGGAGACGCCTGACCCTGACTGTGACCTGGACTATGTGCCCAATGTGGCCCGCACTGCATGTATACGGGCAGCCATGTCCAATTCGCTGGGTTTTGGCGGGCAAAACTCCAGCATCATCGTTTCAAGCTATTCCGGCTGACACAGGAGACGCGTTGTGGATTTCACCTACGATGTGACCATGTTCAAAGACACTTTTGAGCATGAATTCACCTGGTTAAACGGTTTTTTACGCAATGTGGGGCGTTTTGGTGCAAACCTGGCCCTGCTGGACCCGCTCAACAGGCGGCAGTGGACCTACAGAGAACTCAATGCAGAAGCCAATAAGCTGGCCCATGCGCTGCAGGCAGATGGTCTGGGCAGGGGGCAGGTACTCATGTATCTGTTGCCCAACAGTGCGGAATTTGCTTTCTGTTATCTGGCCGGGCACAAGACCGGTGCTGTGGGCTGCCCTGTAAACTACCGTCTTGCAGCGGGGGAGCTGGCCCTGATTCTTGATGACAGCCGGCCACGGGTTTTTGTTTATGATCTGGAATATGCGGCCACAGTGCGTCAGGCCCTTGCCATGGCAGCACACAGGCCTGCCAGGCTGGTAGCAGCAGGGCAGGGCCAGGCCGACAGCGGGCATATACCGTTTGAGGTGTATCGACAGGGCCAGCCAGAGAGTGATCCTGTGCTTGGAGAACGACCGCATATCTATGATGAGACCACCAGGCTCTATACATCAGGCACTACCAACCGGGCCAAGGCTGTGCCCATCAACAATATCAATGAAGTGCTTACAGCCCATGACGTGATGATGCACTTTCCGCTGAACTCCACTGACCGGACCATGAATATGACCCCCTGGTTCCATCGTGGTGGCCTGCACTCGGGTGGTCTGACGCCCGTACTCTATGCCGGGGGCGCAGCCGTCATTCTACGGGAATTCCATCCCCGGCGCTGCCTCACCCTGGCTGA
Organism: Desulfovibrio sp.; assembly: GCA_017396005.1. Classification (GTDB taxonomy): domain Bacteria; phylum Desulfobacterota; class Desulfovibrionia; order Desulfovibrionales; family Desulfovibrionaceae; genus Desulfovibrio. Next base: position 2,162 of record JAFQNG010000055.1, on the reverse strand, counting down.
GGAAAACGGGGTTACTTTTCTTATTGGTGTACCCTCCATCATCGCCCTGCTGGCCCGTGCGCAGGAGCGCAATCCGGCCCGCCTGGAGGCCCTGCGGGGCATCGTCACCATGGGCAGCCCCTTTGAAAAGAGTGCCTGCGAATCCTACAGGGATCTGTTCACCCCCAATATCTTCAACGGCTACGGCACCACAGAGACGTTCTGGAATACCTTTTTGCGTCCCTACAACCTGCCGGAGATGGCAGGCAGCGCCGGACAGGCCTGTACAGACGATGACGTGCGCGTCATACGCCTGAAGAGGGAAGGGCGCAGCGAGCCTGACGAGATGGTTGCCAGAGATGGTACGGAAGTGGGCGAGATCATCATCAAGTCACCTGCCAAGTCTACCTGCTGCTATGTCAACAACCCATCCATGACAGAACAGCGTTTTTACAAGGGCTATCATTATACTGGTGATCTGGGCACCTGGGATGAGCAGGAGTGCGTAACAGTGGTGGGGCGCAGGGATGACATGATCGTTTGCGCCGGGGAAAATATTTATCCCCCCCAGATAGAAGCCGTGCTCAATGAGCACCCCAAGGTGGCAGAAAGCGCTGTCATTGGTGTGCCAGACAGGCTGCACGGTCAGTGTGTGGCAGCGTATGTGGTAGCGGCCGACGACAGTCTGACCATAGAGGAGCTCAAGGCCCACTGCGCCGGGCATGCCATGCTTTCTGCCTACAAACGTCCCCGCTTCTATACACTGGTCAGTGAACTGCCGCATACGGCCACAGGTAAGCTCTTACATTATAAATTGCGTGAGCAGGGCGCTGCCATGCTTGCGACATGTGATTGTCAGGACTAACATATCAGGTACTGAAAGGTGGAAGTCATGCACGAGGCAGATACAAAGGCCGTCTGGCTGGATGAAACACATATTGAGGCGGCTCTTGCTGTCACGCAAAAAGAAGATGCGGCGCGTATTCGCGATGTACTGGCCAAAGCCGGCGAGCTGCAGGGCCTTGACTTGAAAGAGACTGCTGCCCTTATGGCAGTACGCTCACCGGAGCTGACTCAGGAGCTGCACGAGACGGCACGCCGTGTCAAGGAAGAGATCTACGGCAACCGTATTGTGCTCTTTGCACCTCTCTATATCTCCAATCTCTGTGCCAACGAATGTCTGTACTGCGCTTTCCGCAAAACCAACAGTGCAGTGACTCGTCGTGCCCTGAGCATGGAAGAGATCACCGAAGAAACACGCATCATCCTGCGTCAGGGGCATAAGCGTGTACTCATGGTGGCGGGCGAGGCCTACCCCGGCAGCGGCATCGACTATGTGCTGGAAGCCATTGACACCATTTATGCCGCGCGCGAGGGTGGGAGCAACATCAGGCGTATCAATGTCAATCTCGCTCCCCTCAGTGTGGAAGACTTTACCCGTCTCAAGGGCCGCAATATAGGCACCTTTCAGCTTTTTCAGGAGAGTTATCACCGGCCCACCTATGCCGAGGTGCACAGGGCCGGCCCCAAGCGGGATTTTGACTGGCGGGCCTCATCTTTTGACCGGGCCATGCTGGCAGGCATAGATGATGTGGGCATGGGCCTGCTGTACGGTCTGTATGACTGGCGTTTCGAGACCCTGGCCCTCATGCAGCACATCCATCATCTGGAAGAGCGTTTTGGTGTGGGTTGTCATACCATCAGTGTGCCGCGTATGGAGCCTGCCATTGGTTCGGACATGGCTTCACAGCCCCCCCATGCTGTCAGTGATGCGGATTTTCTCAATCTTGTGGCCATCCTGCGTCTGGCTGTGCCGTATACAGGGCTGATCATGTCTACGCGCGAGAATGCGACCATCCGTCGTCAGACGCTGGAGCTGGGCGTTTCACAGATTTCTGCAGGCAGCCGTACCAATCCCGGCGGCTACAGTGATGACGAACGCTTTGAAGCCGCACAGTTTCAGCTGGGCGATCACCGCAGTCTGGCTGAAGTGGTACGCGACCTGGGCGAGCACGGCTTCATTCCCTCTTTCTGCACAGGCTGCTATCGCCTGGGCCGTACGGGCAAGGACTTTATGGACCTGGCCAAGCCCGGCCTCATCAAGGCCAGGTGTGCGCCCAATGCTCTTTCTACCTTTGCGGAATACCTGATGGATTATGCCAGTGAGGAAGACCGCAAGGCCG
>JAFQNG010000054.1 GCA_017396005.1 Desulfovibrio sp. | reverse complement strand
TCCGCTGTATTTCGAATGCGCCTGGGATGAGCTCTTCACGCCACAGCCCATCAGCGTGGGGGTACATTGCCCGCAACATATACGACATGAGCGCATCATGCGCGAACGGGGCTGGGACGCTGCAAAAACAGCTACTCTGGAAGCCTGGCAATGGCCGGAGGCGCGCAAGGAGGCTGCCTGCGACATCCTGGTAGATAACAGCGGCCCCAGAGAGATGCTTGCTGTCAAGGCCCGGCAGCTGCTGGAAGATCTGTCAGCACGAGCCCGTCTTCAGCAACAGCAGGCAGCAGAAGCCATCAGAGCCTGCTGGTGCGGCGAAAAATGATACGTTATTGAACGGTTATGAAAACAGCTTCCTGGTTTCCCGTATGGTCCGGCGCTGCAGGGCAGGCTTATGCACCCCAGATCTGATCCACAAATTCCAGGATGCGTTCTTCAGAGTAGTAGAGGGGGCCGGGCTGCACAAAGCCCACATGGCCGCCATGCGGGGCCACCTCAAGGTGAAGACAGCTGTTTTTGCGAGCAGCCTCCCAGGGGAAGCAGCCTTCCGAGCAGAAAGGATCATCTGCGGCCTGTAACAGGTAGAGTGGCGTACGGATATCGAAAAGATCCGTGACAGTGCTGTTTTGTTGCCAGTAGTCTTCAGCCGAGGCAAAACCGTAGACGGGCGCAGTAAAGCGACTGTCAAATTCGGCAAAACTGTGCATATGCTCCAGGCCTTCCAGTGAAGGATAGTCAGGAAAGACTGCCGCCTTGGCGCGTACCTTGCGGCGCATGCTGCGCAGAAAGTACTGCGTATAGAAGCCACCGCATGTTCTGTCGATGATAGGGGCCGAGCCTGCCAGATCACAGGGTACAGATACCACAGCTGCTGCCCGCACCAGAGGCGAAACCTGCCCCCGCGCCAGATACCGGCAGATCTGATTGCCTCCCATACTGAATCCGGCCAGCAAAATAGGCAGGCCATGGCGTTCAGCGTGGCTGATCACTGTACTCAAGTCGCTGATCTCACCCATATGATAGAGAAATCTGGTACGGTTCATCTCGCCGGAGCAGGAGCGCATGTTCCAGGCCAGTACTGTGAAACCAGATGTGCTCAGGGCCCGCGCCAGTCCCAGAATATACTTGCGGCGGCTGTTGCCTTCCAGGCCATGCGAGAGCACAGCCAGACCACGAGGCGTACCAGAGACGCAGGGGTGCACGTCTACATCCAGAAAATCGTTGTCAGCCGTGATCAGGCGAATGCGCTGCATACCAGCGGGCATGGGCGGCGTATACCTGAAAAGAACAGGCCAGATAGTGCTGCAATGCCTGTTGGCAAGACCTGGAGGGACAGTATAGCGTGACGTCAGTATTGGCATGCGGCATGGCCTCGTGTAAGCTTGAAATATGACATATACAATTCCTACCGGCCCTGGCCCTCAGGGCCCGTCAGATGGGACAGGCAGGAGCCGTCCTGCCGATGTGCTGATCGTTGGCGCTGGCGCTGCCGGGCTGTTCTGCGCCAGGGCAGCCGCACAGAGCGGCCTTGACGTCATACTGCTGGAGCGAGGCGCCGCGCCCGGCCGCAAGCTGGGCATCAGCGGCGGGGGCAGGGCCAATTTTACCAATCGGCACATGGGGCCGCAACACTACCTCTGTCATGGCAGGCAGGATTTCTGTGTGCCTGCGCTCCAGGCTTTTACGCCAGACATGATATTGCGTCAGATGCGCCAGTGGCGGCTGCCGGTGGAAGAGCGCAGCCATGGGCAGATCTTTCTCACTGTTCCGGCCCGGCAGCTGGTACAGGCCCTGGCCAATGACTGCCGCCGTTTCGGTTGCCGCCTGTACTGCCACAGTATGGTGAAGCATATCAGCCGTAAGGGCAACGTTTTTGAAGTCACAGGTAACGATATGCATTGGCGTGCCCGCGCCGTGGTACTGGCCATGGGCAGCCCGGCCTGGCCGCAGGCCGGGGGCAGCGGCGCCGGTTTTCGTCTGGCCCAGAGTCTGGGGCTCAGTATCATCAGGCCCCGTCCTGCCCTGACGCCGCTGCTGCTGGAGGAGGATGCCGCGGCCTTCACAGCCCTGGCAGGTATCAGCCTGCCTGTGACTGTCAGTCTTACATATAATGGCGACATACGCGTGTGGGAAGATGACCTGCTCTTCACACATGAGGGTCTGAGCGGCCCGGCAGCGCTCAAGGCCTCGCTTTTCTGGCAGGAAGGCACACCCCTGACTGTGGATTTTCTGCCCGGCCTTGATTTTGCTGCCATGCTGGACGCTCCGGATGCAGGCCGTCAGAGTGCACGCAGTCTGCTGGGCCGTCATATGCCGCAACGCCTGGCAGATCTCCTGCTGCCACAGACCACAGCCCGGCGCAAACTGGCCGAACTGTCCAGAAAGGAACGCATCGGCATTGTCACGGCAGTCAGCCGGCACGAAATCATACCTGCTGGCAGGGCTGGGCTGAAAAAGGCCGAGGTCTGCGCCGGTGGTGTCAACACTGATGAAATAGAGGCGCAGAACATGCAGAGCCGCCTCATGCCCGGCCTGTATGTCATAGGGGAAATGCTGGACGTGACCGGCCTGCTGGGCGGCTATAACCTGCACTGGGCCTGGGCCAGTGCTATGGCTGCCGCGCGGAATCTGGCAACAGTATGATTTCGCTCAGATTCTGTTGACGTAGAGATTTTCCAGAAACTCTTCCATGGCCTCATCGGCCCGGGCCACAAAATCCCTGAGGGCATAGCGGCCACTGCAGGCAGGGCAGTACATATAGGCCTCATGGCAGGTGCGGGCAATGTGCAGGCGCTGCTGACAGGCCGGACAGGGCAATGTTGTTTCCACATCTCGGGCGGCAAAATACGCCATGTTCTCTCCTGTATATCCGCCTCTATGAGGCGGATGAAAAAATACTGCCCCTGCCACCCAGCGGAGGCTCCAGATTCATATCCAGCGCATTGTCCAGGCTGGAGTCAAAAATACCTGCAAGATCTGTCATATGGCTGGATTCACTGCCATAGGATACGGCCAGTTTGCCGTAGCTCTCTGCCAGCAGAGACGTTTTCTTCGCATAATTTTCCAGAGTCGTTTTCAGATCGTTCAAATCTGGTACTGTAGTCAAATCCTGAGGAATGCTCTTGAGATCCCGCAGATCCGCAAGGGCAAAATCTGACTCGCGATAGCCAAGCTGCAGCGTCAGGCTGCCGTTGCCGTTGCTGTCTACCTGTACTCTGCTGTCAGCAGCCCATTGGCTGCCGTCTAAAAGGGCAATGCCGTTATGCCGGGCATTGTCCAGTGTCACCTGAAGTTTTTCTGCAAGAGTTCTGAATGTATCGTTGACGGTGGAAACAGTTGAAGGGTTTTGGATTGCGCCGTCCACAAGTTTAACCATCTCACCCAGTGTTTTATTGAGTGAATGGGCAGCACTGGCCGCCGTCTCGGCCATGGCAGAGGCCTCGGTGGCATTGCGGGCACCCTGCCGCATGACAGCCGCATCACCGCGCATGCGCCCGGTCAGAGCCTCGGCCATAATCTGTCTGCCGCTCCGGGCAGTATAGTCGGGTTTGCTGTCCAGCCGCTCAGAAATATTGCTGAGAAAAAAATCCATGCAGCCGTTGTTCAGCAGCGAGAGTGACATGATCTGCGAAAAATTCATTGCCTGCCGCCCGGGTAAGGTGTTGTCCGCATGGTTCCATCATCTGTTTTATCGGCTGTTACGTCAACGCCTTTATGCAAAGGGCCTCCGGCGACTGCCGGAGGCCCTTTGCAAGGCTATGAACGCAAGAGGCTAGACAAGCTTTTTCACGGCTTCCAGCACAGCGTCGTAATCAGGTTCATTGGTGATCTCAGACAATACCTGGCTGTAGGCCAGGGTGCCGTCTGTGGCCACCACAAAGACAGCGCGGCTCAGGAGGCGCAGCTCCTGTATGAGCACACCATAATTTTTGCCAAAGCTCACATCCTTGTAGTCAGACAGGCTCTGCACAGCGGCAACACCGGCAGCACCGCACCAGCGGGCCTGGGCAAAGGGCAGGTCGCAGCTCAGAGCCAGAATCTGCACCTTGTCAGAAAGTTTGGCAGCTTCGGCATTGAAGCGGCGTACTTCCGTATCGCAGACCGGCGTATCCAGTGAGGGCACACTGAGCAGCACCAGGACCTTGCCCGCGTAATCCTTGAGGCTGCGGGGGCTGAGGTCATTGGCCACAACGCTGAAATCAGGGGTTTTCTGGCCTACTACGGGCAGCTGCCCTTCAAGATGCAGGGGGTTGCCCTGAAAAGTCACTGTATTCATAAAATTCTCCTGATATGCAAGATCATGTGCGGGCAGCACAATGCCTGAAAGACAGGTAATTGTCAATAACTGTTATCAACAATGTCTTATTCCCATACAAGGGCGCACCATTCGCCGTCCACAATGCGGCGCGGCTCGGGCAGGCCCTGCGCTGCATAGGCTGTGATAACACCCTGAGCCTGTATCTCCAGCAAGCCGGAAAGGACAAGGCAACCGCCTGTGCTGACAGTGGCTGCCAGCTGCGAAGCCATCTCGCTCAGAGGACGGGCCAGGATATTGGCCAGTACGAGGTCAAAACTGCGCCCGGCTGCGCTTTCTACGCCGCCAGTGGCCAGCTCGAGATTTTCCACCCTGTTAAGGCTCCTGTTTTCCAGGGCATTATCTATGGCCAGAGGGTCGATATCAAGACCAAGGCCGTGCAGGCCGCTTTTGCAGCAGGCTATACCCAGAACGCCAGAGCCTGTGCCCAGATCCAGAAAAGACTGTCCGGCATGGACGCGCCCATTATCCAGCAGATCGCTCAGTACTCTGAGGCACAGGGCCGTAGTGGCGTGATGCCCGGTGCCGAAGGCGCTTTTGGGTTCAATGAGTATGGGCGTACGGCCGGGAAAGTCCGCACTGTCTACCAGCCAGGGTGGCAGAACCACGAAACGGCTGCCGCAGCATACTGGCGTGAAGAACTGCCGCCAGGCTGCAAGCCAGTCCTGTGCTTCCAGACTTTCCAGAGAGCAGACAGCCTGCGGTGCGCAGTGCTGCAGCGCCTGCATGAGGTCGCGCAGCCATTCCTGCTGTTCGCAGTGGATGCGAAAACGGCTCTGCCCGGTAGGCAGGCTTTCCTCTTCCCAGCCGAATGACACGCGCAGGGCCAGCTGCCCGCTGAGCAGTTCATAGTCGGCCTCTTCAGCCAGTACGTCCAGTCGAAACAGTTTTTTCATGGGTCTTTCCTTGTGTTTGGGCGCCATGGCGCCGCTTCGCATGGTAGCCATGCTGCCTGCTGATGACAAGACGCCCGGTCGCATTGATTTGTGCGTCAGCTCAGGGTAATGTGCCGTCTCTGACACCTACTGCAAAGAGAGGGGATATGCCCGGCGAGCTTGAGACGCTTCTTGCCCATATAGGTCAGAAATTCGATGTAGCCTTTGAACCCCTGCAGGTGGATGAAGGCCAGCTGCAGGTGCTGACCATTCGCAACATGCAGGCCCATCTGGACAGTCTTCTGGTGCGCAAGGCCATTCGTGATCCCCTCAGGGATCTGCCCCTGTGGGCCAAGGTCTGGCCCGGCTCCTTTCTGCTGGGGCGTTTCTTGCGTAAATATCCCTGTGAGGGCAAAAGCCTGCTGGAGCTGGGTGCAGGCTGCGGCGTGCTGGGCCTTGTAGCTGCACGCCATGGTTTTGCGCGAGTGGTGGTCAGCGATGTGGTGGAGGATGCGCTGCGCTTTGCCAGAGCCAATGTGCTGCAGAACGGCCTTGACGGCAGGGTGGAGACCTGTCGTCTGGATGTGACCACACCGGGGAAGGACGCGCGCTTTCCCGAGGGCTTTGACTATATAGCCGCATCTGAGATACTGTATCTGGATACGCTGCATCGGCCATTGCTCAAATTTCTTTCCCGGCACCTGCGCCCCGGCGGCAAGGCCTTTTTCTGTACAGACATGGCCCGCGCCAAGCCGCATTTCGCCAAACTGGCCGCCAGAAGTTTTCACCTTACCGAGGGGCATCTGGGCCTCAAAAGTCGGGACGAGCAGGGGCAGGAGCAGCGCCGCGTTTACAGTATCCTGATTCTGGAGCACGCATGAGCAGTCTTCCCCGCATCAGCCTTTCCCCCTGCCCCAAGGGTTATACCAGAGACCTGGACAAAGCCGTAAGCCCGGCCCAGACCATTGCCCGGGTGCGGGAAAGCCTGAGCCGAGCAGGGCTTGATGTGCTCAGTGAGGCCCGCCGGGTAGATGTGGGCCGTCTGGGCATACCTGTCTATCTGGGCGTCTGCGGAGCTGATGCACGCGCGGTCATGCCCACACGCAAACAGATGGGCAAGGGCTCTTCTGTGGAGCAGGCCCAGGCCTCGGCCCTCATGGAGCTCATGGAGCGCTTTGCCTTTTTCAGCTTCTGGCAGGAGCCTCCCCATATGGTTGTCGCCACCTGGAGCGAGGCTGAAGCCCGTTTCGGCGCACAGCTTCTGCCAGTGGAAGAAATGCTGCGTTCGGTAGACGATGACCTTGCGCCTGACAGAGCCAGGCAGGTGCTTGACCTATGCAGCTGGCAGTTCTATCCGGCCACACGGCTGAGCGATGCTGCAACCGTCTGGCTGCCGCTGGACTGGTTCAAGCTGCTGGGTGAGTTTAACGGCACCTCAGCGGGCAACAGCCCTGAGGAATCCCTGCTGCAGGGCCTGAGCGAGCTGGTGGAGCGCCATGTATGCTGCCGGGTAGACCGTGAGCGCCGCGCCATGCCCACCATTGACCCTGCCAGCTGTCATGACCCGGTGCTGCAGGATCTGCTGGCAGCCTTCACGAGCGAGGGCATTACCCTTGTGCTCAAGGATTTTTCGCTGGGTATGCCTCTTCCCACTGTGGCTGCCCTGGCCTGGGATCCTTCGACCTTCCCTGACCGCTCTGAGATCGTATTCACGGCGGGCACGGCTGCCTCTCCGGCCAAGGCGGCCATACGGGCCGTCACAGAAGTGGCCCAGCTTGCCGGAGACTTCTGCACCAATGCCTGCTATGAAGCCTCAGGTCTTCCCAAGTTCCAGAGTCTGGAAGAGGCGGCCTGGCTGCTGGAAGGCCCTGTCCTCCCGCTGGATGCCCTGCCCGGCGTGGAAGCGGACGATATCCGTGACGAACTGCTGTCAGCCCTGCGGGGCCTGGCCCCCCTGCAGCTCTATGCTGTGGAAACAACACATCCGGCCCTGGGTATTCCGGCCCATTACAGTATTATGCCCGGCCTTTCCTTCCGTGAGCGTGACCGCAATCAGAGTCTGGGCCTTTTCGTGGGGCGCAAGCTGGCTGAAAATGCCGGAGAAGATGAGGCCCGTGCAGGTCTGAACGTGCTTGAAAGCTGTTACCCTGGTGCGCACTTTCTGCCTTTTTTCCGGGGCATGCTGGCCCTGCGGGCAGGGGAGGAAGATGCAGCGCGGACCTTTTTTCAGCAGGCTCTGCCCCTGCAGCCGGACGATGATGCCAGGGCTCTGGCAGCTTTTTACCTGGGCTACAGTGATACGTTGCGTCAACGCTGGGCAGAGGCTCTGCCCGCTTTGCGACAGGCCGTGGAACTCTGCCCTGAAATGAAGGAATACGGTAATCTGCTGGGTGTGGCCCTGTTCAAATGCAGGCGTTATGAAGAGGCTGCTGCGGCCTTTGCTGCTGTCATCCGCGTGGATAAGGGCTCGGCCATGGATCTGGCCAATCTGGGCCTGTGCCAGAAGTTTCTGGGCCAGAAGCAGGAGGCGGCCCGCCATTTGCGTGCCGCCCTGGAGCTGGACCCCGGGCTGGATTTTGCCCGCAGTCATCTGGCAGAACTGGAAGATGAAAGCTCTGTCTAAAACAGACCACTGAAACCGAAGAGCGTATGGGTGGCCACAGTGCACTCCAGCACCGCGCCCGGCTGCACGCCCTGCGGTACTGCGCCGTCAAGACTGATGCGCACCGGCGTATACAGCCCCTTCTGTGCAGCAGCCCCATCGGGCATTACAGGCAGGGGGCCGCTTGCGTCTTTCTGGATGACAGTACCGGGCAGGCTTGTTCCACTCTCTTTGAAGATCACTCTGCAGGCCTGCCCTGGCTCAATGGCTCTGGCAGCTTCGTCAGAAAAATACGCCGTGGCCCAATAGGGCTGCTGCCCTGCAGCCTCGGGCGGCGCTATGAGCAGCACAGGCTCACCTGTGCGTACGGTCTGGCCGGCTGTGGCCCCGCCGGGCAGTACCCGGCCGGAGATGGGCGCATGGAGGACGCCGTCAGGCGCCCTGGGCGGTAATGGCCCCCCGCCCTGGCGTATGGTCTGGGCATAGCGCCCCTGTGAGGCCAGGTCTCGGGCGCGTTGCACCTCATCGCGAATGCGGCTCAGCTCCCGCTCCGAGGCGGCCCGCATGCGGCTGGCCTGCTCAAAGTCGGCACCGGCCCTGTTCATGGCAAGGCGCGCGTCGGCCTCGGCCTTGCGTGCAGCAGCATAGCGTTCTGCACCTGTTCTTTGCTCGCCCCCCTGACTGTCCAGGGTACGCAGGGCCAGCTGGGCGCGTACATGGTCTGTCACGCGCTCTTCACGCGCACGGCGCAGGGCCTCCTCATCATGGCGCATGCGTGCGATACGCTCTGTCATCAGTTTTTCGGCCCTCTGGGCCTCCTGTATTCTGGCGGCCATTTCAGCCATCTGCGGGGGATGCAGGGCTGTGGCCTGCTGACCGGCCTCTTCCAGCCGGGGAGCGTAGTTTTCCATATCCATGCGGGCTACAGCCTGCCCCATGACCACGCTGTCGCCTGCACGCACGTCAACAGCAGCCAGCCTGCCGGGCATGGGGGCAGACAGCACACGCACCATGCTGTCCAGCATGGCGTGGCTGCTTGTCAGCCGACCGGCCAGCAGCCAGCCGCAAGCGCACAATATGGCAAGAACAGCCAGACCAGCCAGTACGACACGACTGTTCAGGCCTGACCAGAAGGCTTTCTTTTTTGTCGGCATTGTCAGAGAGAGGGGTTCTGCCATAGCTGCCTCAGCTGCTTGGATGTCAAAAAAACTGCAGGAAGGCTGTGCCATCTGCTCCTGCACAGAGTATGCAACATTTACGCCAGAGCAGGCAAGGCTTTACAAGGCTGTCCGGGCTGCTTACAAAGATCTGGTATGCAAGCCCGGCTCTGCCGGGTATGACCATAAGGAGGATATATGCCCTTTGTGCGCCACGTTTTTCTCTTCGGTCTGCTTTGTCTGGCCGGCCTTGCGGGTGGCTGTCTTTTCAGCACTCCCACAGCAGAGCCACAGGTGGAGGATGTGCAGGCCGGGCAGCGCCAGATCACCAGCCCTCCTGGCCATGACAGCCAGACACATGCCGAGAACGTGACCGAACGTGATATCTGAGTCGCCCGGGTGCAGCCATCGTCATGAAATTTCTTTCCAGCGAGATCAGTAGTTTCGTTCAGTTGCGCAGCATGCGGCGCAACATGGTCTTTCTTTTGCGCTTCTTTATCATGCTGTTCGGGCTCATCACCCTGTACAGTGTGCTCTTTCACTATATCATGCTTTATGAGGAGCGCAGCTACAGTTGGGTGACCGGTGTCTACTGGACGCTGACGGTCATGTCTACCCTGGGTTTTGGTGACATAACCTTTTATTCTGATCTGGGGCGCATCTTTTCCATAGTGGTCCTGCTGTCAGGGGTTATGCTGCTGCTCATCATGCTGCCCTTTGCCTTTATTCAGTTTTTCTATGCACCCTGGCTGGAAGCACAGAAAAAAGGCCTCACCCCGCGCAGCCTGCCGCCGGAGACCAGCGGGCACATCATTCTTGTGAGCAGCAGCCCTCTGGCTCTCAACCTCATGGACGAGCTGAAAAACTACGGGCGCCGCTGTGTCTACCTCTGCCATGACAATCAGCAGACCCTTTCGCTTATGGATCAGGGCTATGAGGCCATTCTGGGCGAGCATGACGCCAGTACGGTCTACCATAATCTGCGTCTGCCGCAGGCAGCCATGCTGGTTGCTCTGGACAGTGACGTGCGCAACACAAATATCGTTTTCACAGCCAGAGAAGTGGACCAGAACGTCCGTATCGTGGCTTCTGCCCAGAACGAAGATACCATAGACATCCTGAACCTGGCCGGTTGTCAGCAGGCCTTTCAGTTTCACAAGCTGCTGGGCGAAGCCCTGGCGCGCCGCGTTTTCAACGACAAGGCCCGTGCCAGCGTCATCACCCGCTTCAGTGAACTGGTCATTGCCGAAGCGCCGCTCATGCGCAGTGCCCTGGTGGGCAGGTCTCTGCGGGAGGCCGGCCTGCGCAACGCCACCGGGGCCAACGTGGTGGGCCTCTGGGAACGTGGCCGGCTGGTGCTGCCTGTGGCAGATACTGTCTTCACAGACACATCGGTCATGGTCATTGCCGGGCACAGCAGGCAGATAGAGGCGGTCAACAAGTTCATGGATCCCTCAGGCAGCGAGGCCCGGCAGGAAGAATCGCCAGTACTCATACTGGGCGGCGGGCGTGTGGGCAGGGCCGCTGCCCGGCAGCTGCAGGGCATGCGCCGCGACTACCGCATTGTGGACAAGAAGGAAGTCAACGTACGCAAAAGCTCACTTGTAGTGGGCGATGCGGCTGACCTTGCTGTGCTGGACGAAGCAGGCATACGCACTGCGCCTTCGGTACTCATCACCACCCATGACGATGACACCAATATCTATCTGACCCTGTACTGCCGGCGTCTGCGCAAGGACATACAGATCATCAGCCGCGCCACCTTTGACCGCAATGTGAGCATCATGCATGCGGCAGGCGCAGACCTTGTACTTTCTCAGGCCTCGCTCATGACCAACTGTATCATCAATCTGCTTGAGCCGGGCAAGGTGACCATGATCAACGAGGGGCTGAACATCTTTCGCTGCCCTGTTGGCAGGAACCTGCTGGGTAAAGAACTCAAGGGCAGCGGCATACGCAGCAGGACGCACTGCAGCGTGGTAGCTCTGCGTGACGCTCAGGGTACAATGCTTATCAACCCTGAGCCGCAGTATGTTTTCAGCGAGGGGGAAGAAGTTTACCTTATCGGTGACCGCAGGGGCGAGAAAAGTTTTTACGAGATCTACGGATGAACACCCGGAAAATACTGCAGCAGTTTTTTGCCTGACGCCTGTCAGCACAGCCAGTGATCAAAAAGAGCATCTCAACAGTCTTGTGTTGGGATGCTCTTTTTTTGTTCGATAAAACAGCTGATGCCATATGCTGGAAATCAGGAGGTCTATAATAAGTAAATATCAATAGATGTTCTCATGATTTCAAACAACCACTATTGTGCAGCTCAATACTCCAGTAACTCATTTCCTGGACACTCATTGCAGAAATGCCCTGGTTACTGAATATTTCAGGTGATTCAGCACATTTTGTCTGTAGCGTTTTATCGAAAAAGATTTTTTCAAAGTCTGAAAGCACATGTTTGGCTGAGACCATACCTGTCGCAGCCTGAACAGACGGATCCTGCACGATCCGTTTGATCGCTTCCATGCCACCAGCCACTGCAGAGGTTTCCATTACTGACTCCTTGGCATTATCCACCTCGGGCCTTCCCTGGCAACAGTCTGCTACTCTTCCATGAGTTTGAGCAGTGTAGCATTTTGATCGTTAAAGAACAAGCACAGCAGACATTGCTTTTATAACACGTTGATATCATTGATAAATAAGAATATAGAAAAAATATAGACAATTACTAGATATATATAGACTTATAAAATATTGGCATAATAATTGCATATATTAAAACATGTCAAAAAGTTGAATCATTGCGAGGCTGGAGAGAGCTATGAACATCGTTACGGCATATACAGCTCAGGGGTATCTTGGGGCCCATGCCCTGCCTGTTGTTAACAGCGAAAACGACAGTCGCGAAGCGACATCGGAGAGCAGGCCCACAGGTGACAGTGTTGTGATTTCTGACGATGCTCTGGAAATGCTGGCCAGGGCCGTTGAGAACAGTGACACTGCCGGTGACCGGGAAGAGAATGGTTTTGGCCAGGAAGGTAACGGCAGTACAGGTGCCCCGGCATCAGGGGCCTCAGGGGCTGCAGCAGCTGGCAATAGTGCTGTGGAAGAGCAGATCAAAAACCTTCAGGGTCAGCTTGCAGCCCTGCTGAATCAGCTTTCTGTCGGCCCCAATACCACAATGCAGGGAAAAATTGCATCTATTCAGGCCAAGATAGCTGCATTACAGGCACAGCTCACATAAGATATGCTGCGTTGATTCAGAAGTCGTGCCCCCTGCACGCTGATCATACAGCGCTGCTGCTGACCGTAGTATTCTGCACCTTGTCGTTATGGCAGATGCGGCGTATACTGTTGTCTATCGGTTTCAAAAGTCAGTCGGAAATGCGTTAAAATTTCAGATTTTCAGAGGCGGTGTGCATGAGCCATAAAGAACGGATGCGTGTCATTGGTGAAGAAGGTTCCGGCGGATTTGCCCTGGAAGAAGGGGGCAGGCTGGACTCTGCTGCTGTGGAGAAAGTGCAGGAAACAGTGGATGTTTCTGAGATTGTCGCCAAGTATGACAAGGAATCCTCCTACCGTACCTTTGGCGGCTGGCTGGAAACACTCATCAAGATAATCTGCATTGCTTTTTCAGCATTCCACCTGTTTACTGCCGCTACAGGGGCCTATCCGCCGCAGATTCAGCGTGCCGTGCATCTGGGCTTTGTGCTGGTGCTCATCTATCTGCTCTATCCGGCCAGGGCCACGGGCAGCAAGCACACACTGGCCTGGTATGACGTGATCCTGGCACTGGCAGGCGGTGCCGTATGCGCCTATATTATCTGGAATTATGATGTCATTGTCATGGAGGCCGGGCCGCCTACTGATCTGGATTTCTGGTTCGGCTGTGCCGCCATCCTCCTGGTGCTTGAAGCCACACGCCGTATCGTGGGCCTGCCCATTACTCTTGTGGCTGTGGTTTTTCTGCTGTATGCCAAGTTCGGCAATCTGATACCGGGCATGCTGGGGCATCGCGGCTTTTCCATAGAGCGCATCGTAGGGCATATGTATCTGACCACTGAAGGCATTTTCGGCATGCCTCTTGGTGTTTCGGCTTCCTTTGTCTTTCTTTTCATCCTGTTCGGTGCTTTTCTGCACAGCACTGGCCTGGGCAAATTTTTCATAGACCTGGCGCTGGCAGCCGCCGGTCGCTATGTGGGCGGGCCGGCCAAGGTGGCTGTGCTGGCCAGCGGATTTTTTGGCACCATTTCCGGATCTTCTGTGGCCAATACGGTTTCCACAGGCACATTCACCATACCGCTCATGAAGAGCGTGGGCTATCGCGGTGCCTTTGCCGGTGCAGTGGAGGCAGCCTCTTCCACAGGCGGGCAGATCATGCCCCCCATCATGGGGGCTGCGGCCTTCATCATGGCCCAGTTTCTCGGCGTAGGCTATGTGGAGATTGCCAAGGCAGCAGTGATACCGGCCCTGCTCTACTATCTGGCCGTGGGCTTCATGGTACATATGGAGGCCAAGCGCCTTGGCCTTGTAGGCATCCCCAAGGAGCGTCTGCCCCACACCTGGTATGTGCTGCGGCAGGGCGGGTATCTGCTTGTGCCCATCGTTGTGCTCATCTGGCTGCTCATGCAGGGATATACGCCGCTCAAGTCAGCCTACTACTGTATCATCACTACTGTGCTGATCTCGCTTATAGCCAATAATCTCAAGGCTGTGGCCGGCGCAGGCCCCAGCGGCATGACAGTGGGGCAGGCATTGAGCGAATGCAACCGTTTTGCCGTCAAGGATATTCTGCAGGCCATGGAAAACGGGGGACGGCTGGCCCTGGGTGTGGCTGCGGCCTGCGCCTGCACCGGTTTTGTTATCGGTGTGGTGACGTTGACCGGCCTTGGCCTGAAGCTGGCCAACGCCATTCTGACTCTTTCGGCAGGCAGCCTGGCCCTGACCCTTGTGCTGACCATGCTGGCTTCCATTGTACTGGGGATGGGCCTGCCGACCACGGCCAAATATATCGTGCTGGCCACCATTGCCGCCCCTGCAGTGGAAAGTTTTGGGGTGCCCAAGCTGGCCGCGCATCTTTTTATTCTCTATTTCGGCATTCTGGCTGACCTGACGCCACCTGTGGCCCTGGCCGCCTATGCGGCTGCGGGCATTGCCCGATCTGAACCCAATGCAACGGGCTTCATGGCAGTCAAGCTGGCCTTTGCCGGCTTTCTGATACCCTATATCTTCTGTTACAATCCCGGCCTGCTGATGATCGGGGCCAGCAATACTGAGGTGCTCTTCATTGCGGTCACGGCCTCTGTGGGCATTGCTGCCCTGTCCTTTGCCAGTGTGGGCTACTGGTTGCGCAATCTCTTTATCTGGGAGCGTCTTATTCTTGTGGCAGCGGCCATTACGCTGATCACCCCTGGCCTGCTGACAGATATGGTGGGCCTTGGTCTGATGGCTGTGGCTTTTGCGCTGCAGAAGTTTTTCAGGGAAGGACCTGGCCAGGCCCAGAGCTGAGAAGGGGTAGGGTGCCATGTCAACAACGAAAATCCTTATTGGTGGTGAATCCTTTCGACGTATTCGTGAGGAAAACTGCTATTATATAGACAAAACTTTTCTCCTGAAAGAGCTGCTCTCAGAAACCCCTGCAATGGTCTCTCTGATTACCCGTCCCCGCCGCTTCGGCAAGACCCTGAACATGACCATGCTTCAGGATTTCTTCGATATACGGCAGGACAGCAGCAAAATTTTTGAAGGTCTGGCTGTCTCCCGAAACACGGCTCTCTGCGAAGCGTGGATGAATAAATACCCTGTCATCTTTCTTTCCATGAAGTGTGTGGAAGGGACAAGGTTTACGCATGCTCTGGGGCAGTTTCAGGAGCTCATCAGCCGTCAGTGTATTGATGCGACATATCTGCTGCAGAGCGAGAAAATCGATCCAATCGAAAAAGAGAAGCTGTCTTTTCTCAAGAGTGGGACTGGCGAACTGCGCTTGCTGGAAAACGCATTGCTCACACTCTGTCGTGCTCTCTATGCGCACTGGGGAAAGCCTGCCATACTGCTCATTGACGAATACGATGTGCCGCTCGCCAGAGCAGAAGAGATGGGCTATTATGCAGAAATGGTCAGCTTCATGCGCAATATGCTGGGCGCTGCCCTCAAAACCAATACGTCTCTTCAGTTCGCTGTTCTCACGGGCTGTTTGCGTATAGCCAGAGAAAGCATCTTCACCGGCCTCAACAACTTCAAGACCTTCGGCATCTCTGACACGAAGTTTTCCACATGCTTCGGCTTCACCTCTCATGAAGTGGATACTCTCCTTACTGATGCAGGTCTTTCTCACAAAAAAGATGTGATGCGTGAATGGTATGACGGCTATCGTTTCGGCCATGCTCAGGAAATATATTGTCCGTGGGATATTCTTCAGTATGTGGATGACTTGCAGAGCAATCCCAACGCCAGACCCAAGGCCTACTGGAGCAATACCAGCAGCAACAGCATCATCCGTAAGTTCATCGGTCGTACAGATTTGAATACCAACAGCAAGTTTGAGACCCTGCTGGCAGGGGGAAGCATAGAAGTCGAGATCTGCGAGACCCTGACCTACGATTCCCTGCATTCCTCAGAGGAAAATCTGTGGAGTATGCTCTATCTCACGGGCTATCTGACCAGGGCACAGGGAGAGGATGCAGAAGATACTGATACTACGCGACTGATCATACCCAATAAGGAAATTCGTAAAATCTTCATCCAGTCTATCCGTACATGGTTCAATGATTCCATGAAGCAGATGCCGCGTGAAATCCTGCTGGATGCGTTCTGGTCAGGGGACGGAGAAAGATTTACGCAGCAGCTTTCACGTATCCTGCTCAACAGCATCAGTTTTTACGATGACCATCACGAAGACTTCTATCACGCAGTCATTGCCGGCCTTTTCATTGGTTGCGGTTATGAGGTGCGTTCCAATCATGAAGCTGGTTACGGCAGGCCGGATATGGTCATCATGGACCGCCGCAATGCACGCGCTGCCGTTATCGAGGTCAAGCATGCCGTCTCACTGAACAGCCTCAGTGCTGACGCCATTGCCGCACTGCATCAGATAGAGGAGAAAGCGTACGATGCCGCTGTGAGGGAAGACGTTGACGATGTGCTCCACTGGGGCATGGCTTTCTTCAAGAAGCGCTGTCTGGCAAGAGCGCAAAGTTGACATCCTAAAAATAATCCACAGTATCAAACTGCAATCAATGTCAAAAAGAATCAGTTGACGCCCCAGAGCACTCAGCTGTGGAGCAGGGCCACACCGGCGCCAATAGTAGTAATGATAAGGGTTGTCTGCGCGACCATCATCCCCAGAATCCAGAGAATTTCGTGCCTGGTGTCAGCAGTTTCGGCTTTTAATTCGCTGCGAACATCCTGTATCTCATTCCGTACATCCTGAATGTCGCCCTTGGTAGCAAGCTCATTATGACAGGAACGGTTCCTCCTGCAACCATTTCTTAGTGTACACATGACGATGTACCAGGGCAGATCACTGCGCAATAGTTGTAATGCTTTTCGTGACCAAGCCCAGAATAAAATTTTCTGGCCGTTCGTTCATGGTCACATGCTTGATCGTGGGCTTGTAGCCACCAGCCAGATTATCCGGGCTCAGGATCATAAGGCCGTATCTGTGGCCTCGTGGCATTGAAAGCCGCCGGAACATGCAGGCCCCCTTGACCTTATCCGGCTCGCGCACAAGGTATATCTGCCCGTCACGCAGTGGAGCAGGGCGGGTATCTACCAAGACCACATCCCCGGGCGTCAGTGTGGGATACATGGAAAGGTCATCGGTCCGTATCTCCAGCGCCAGCATATCAGGCAGGGGGTCGGCCTTATCCAGTATACGCCAGTGGTCTGGCTGGATATCAAGGTCAGGCTGGCGTTTGTGCACTGCCATGGTTGGAGCTTTTTCACCAGGCATGGTAAAACGCACCCCAAGGGCCATGAGCACAGGCTCCAGCCGGCGCAGTGTCGGCGTTGAGGCCCCGCTGAGCCATCTTGATATATTGGCCTCGCTCTCACCAGAAGCACGGGCCAGCTGTGCCTGATTGCTGAAGGGGCGGCCTGTGACAGCCTGACGCAGGATTTCAATGGCGGATTCCAGCAGGCCTGTTTGTGCTGATCTGTTCATACATTATCTCCCTGCCCTGCGGCCTTTGTGTATTCTGCCAGAATGGCCGCGCTCGGCCCCTGTTTTTTCAATCTGCCGTTTTCCACCCAGAAGAGCTGATCGCACTGTTCCACTGTGCTCAGACGGTGGGCAATGATGATAATGGTCAGCTGTTCCTTGAGGGCATTGATAGTCGTCATGATGGCTGCTTCTGTCTGCTGGTCCAGAGCACTGGTGGATTCGTCCAGGATGAGTATCTCCGGCTCTGCATAGAGCGCCCTTGCGATGGAAACCCGCTGTGCCTGCCCGCCGGACAGGCCAGAACCGTTTTCCCCAATGGGGTAGTCAATGCTGCGCGGGTCAGTCTCCACAATATCCAGTGCTGCCATGCGACAGGCTTTTTTTACCTTCTCTGCATCCCAGGGCTTGCCCCACTGGCTGAAGGCCACATTCTCGGCAATACTGCCAGCCATGAGATAGGGGCTTTGCGGCACATAGCCAATCTTGCCCCTGTAGGCAGCCAGCCCCGCTGGTGTCAAAGCTCTACCATCTATCAAAAGATGACCATCCTGCGGCTCCAGCAGGCCGCTGATGATGCCTGCCAGCGTGCTTTTGCCAGAGCCTGAGATACCCACCAGCCCCACCTGCTGTCCCTTGGCTATGCTGCACGAGAAATCAGTGAGGGCCTGTTGTTCTGCACCAGGATAGGTGAAGGCGACATGCTCCAGCCGGATCTCTTTATCAAAGCTGAAATCAGGATCAGGCTCGGCCTGTGGTGCAAGGTTTTCTTTTCTGATGGCTTCCAGCCGTTCCAGGCAGTGCATGGCCCCTGCCCTGTTGCTGCGTACGCTGATCACACAGGCAAGAGTACGGTTGAGCAAAGGCAGTATGCGCCAGGCAGCCAGCATGACCATGGTCACCACATTGGCGATGGTGGCCATGTCTGCATCCTGCGTGGCTATGAGTATCCAGACCGTAAGCGGTATGGCCGCAAAGCCGCAGACTTCCAGTATCCATGTGGGAATGGGTGGGGCCATGCTGAGAAAGGCGCGAGCATGTACGCCAGACTGGCAGGCATCCAGATATTTTTGCAGAAAGACAGGCTGCTGCCGATAGATGAGAACTTCGCGTATGCCGCGCATGGCATTGCGCGTGGTGCGTGTTTCGGCCGTACTGGCGCGTAGTGCAGTCTGCCCTGACTGGTCGATGCGATTTTTCATGGACCTGTAGACCAGCCAGGCCAGCATGCCGATAACGATGAGGCAGATGAGTATACCACCCGGCGTGGCATAGACCAGGGCTGCCACCAGCGCCAGAAAGGTCAGTGCATAGGTATAGATGCTGAGTGTCTGCAGCAGTACCTGTTTGAGTTTGTGGCGTTCACCCAGGGCCATCCATGTCTGCGTACTGTCACCAGACATATGCCACATATAGGGGCTGTTGAGGTAATGGCCCATGATGGTACGGCCAATGCTGATAGCCACTTCTTCCCCCAAACAAGAACACTGCCAGTTCTGTACAGCAGTGAGGGCGTTCTTGATCAGTATCAGGCCCACGACACCAAGAGCAGCCAAAAGAGTAAAATACCGTGGATCAATAACTGTAGCCGCCAGATAAGGTACAAAACCAAGAACTGCCTGAACCATACTATTATTGAGCAGCTTCTCAGGGGCAGCCACACTCATGGCAACGAATGACAAAGCAAAGATGGATAGAACCTCAAACAGAGCTACCAGAAGCATGAGCAGGAAAAGGATATTTATTTTCCAGCATAGACCAGTAGATAGATGTTTGCGGATTTTGTTGATATCTTGAAAAAAAAATTTTTGAACTATTAACATAAAAACTATCAGTACTTCCACTCTATATTCTGATGAATAACTTGTGCTGGTATACCTGCAACCAAAGTACGAGAAGGAACAGTAGAAGTAACAAACGCCTTGGCCCCAACAACAGCACCATCACCAATATGTGCACCTGGCATAATTACACATGATTCACAAAGCCAGACTTTTTCACCAATTTTTACAGGTTTAGTATTTTTATAATCAGGAAGATTAATATAATGTCCCCCATTTGTATCTCGAATATGAATATTTCTCCCTGCTATAAAATCAGGACCAATTTCAATATTGTCCGCACATATAATAGTCATACCAATATTTGAACCGCTTCTGCTTAAAAATTTTTTTCCATGAAATATCAGATTTGCATTTTCATGTACTTCTATATTTCCTCCATATCCAATAGATATATCATTAAGTATTGACAATTTTCCACCTGATGCTACAAGTAATCTTGTTTCTAGCTTGCTTGAAGGAAATCTTGTTTTCTCTCCTAAAAGTAATATGCCATTTAATTTTATTTCAGCTGATTTTGAAATATTTATTGTACAATGTGGAGTACAGATTATCCCTTTATATTTTAATATGTTACGTATTCCACTATAACAAATCGTTTGAAATATTGCTTTTGGTGAAAATTGAGCTTGCTTAATAATAAATATGATAAAATTAATTCTTCCTTTAATTGCATTAGTAATTTTTTTAAATAGATTTGTTTTATAAGTGTATGAAGCATTTGAGTTATTTGAAATAGCCTCATTAAATGTAAGTGTATCGATATCGTTAAAGAAACTTTTTCTGTTTTTATCATATAATTTAAGGGGATTTGTTAATGCTGGATTGCCTTTTATCGCAACTTCAATCGGGGTAGAGAAAAAATTTATCGATTGTTTAATATTCTCGAAAAAAGATTCACCTTTTTTTGAGTTTACCAAAACCATAGATGTGCCTAAATTTTTTTCTAATGAACGATTATGATTTTCTATACCCCAAAAGTCTGCTAACGAAATATCGGCGATTCGAGGAAACCCTTTAAATCTACATTGATAACATGATGGGCGACAATAAAGATGAGAATTAATAAATCCTTTCATAAATAAACTTATATTTCTATCTTCATATATATGCCGACCATCTGCTAAAACTACCTTTTGTGTTAATTTACGCCAACCATATTCCTTTGACTTTGCTTTTGTGTATACAACTGAAGATCCATAACGAGTTTCAAAAGATTCCAAATATTTTTTCCAAACTTTTGGAGAATTTACTCCGAGGCACACAAAATCAACTATGATCAAGTTCTGATAATTACAAATCGGTTAAACCACCGCCTCTGGCGGTGTGACCGTAAAAGGTTCAACCGTTCCGGCGTTGTACAAAACGTGAAAAAGGCTCACCCTGAAATATCCCACCAAACGGATAATCAAGGAGAGCCTATGCAACAC
>JAFQNG010000053.1 GCA_017396005.1 Desulfovibrio sp. | reverse complement strand
TTTCAGGTCAAATTGTTTTACGGTCTAATACTATAGAAACACGTATCAAAAATAATATTATCCGTGGCATTCGAGAGATAATATTGTACTGGCAAAATCCTGTTTTTCTAAAAAAATATTTAGATGCATGTCATTCAGGTTTTGCAGCACGCTCTTTTTTAAATATAGCACCACCAATACCAACATGGTTTTTAGAAGTTTTCGGGTTTGCAGCTATCCCACTAACAGTCTGGATAATGATTCTGGGACAGGATGCTGATATGGACTCTATTGCAAAAGTGGTGACGATTGTCATGCTGATGGCCTGGCGCATCTTGCCGTTGCTTAATCGCACCCTGGGCAGTCTTGTCAGCGTACGCAGCAATAGAGCTGGAGCCATTCGCTGCCTTGAAACGTTAGAGCGCATACAGGGTCAGCATATTCTGGATGTAGTTGGACCAGACCCAATGTTTCGATTTACAAACACAATTAGCCTTGATGAAGTGACCTTTTCATATTCCAAGGATAAAAAGGCAGCAGTATATAACTTTTCCTGCACCATATCAAAAGGGCAGCAGATAGGGCTTATCGGCAAATCAGGTTCCGGCAAAAGCACATTGGCAGGCATCATCAGCGGCCTGATGCAGCCGAGCCAGGGGCGCTTTCTCATAGACGGCCGAGAACTCACACCAGCAGAGCTCTCGGCATATCGCCTGAAAATCGGCTATGTGCCGCAAACGCCCTACCTCATGGCAGGCAGCATTGCAGAAAACGTGGCCTTCAGCCAGTGGGGCAAGCCCTATGACGCAGGGCGGGTATTGCAGGCCTGCCGTATGGCAGCACTGGATATTGTGGATACCGACCCGCGCGGCATCAAATACCCACTGAGAGAAAACGGGGCCGGTCTGTCCGGCGGACAGGCACAGCGTGTCTCCATAGCACGGGCACTGTATGCAAATCCGGAAATACTGATTCTGGACGAATCCACCAGCGCGCTGGACCAGCAGACCGAAGCTGCCATCATGCAGACCATCAATTCGCTAAAACATCATCTGACTATCATCATCATAGCACATCGCCTGACAACCATCGAACAGTGTGACCATTTGCTGTGGCTGCAGGATGGCAGGTTATACAAGCAGGGTTCGACGTTTGAAGTCCTGTCAGAATATACAGAGAGCCTGCAACATGCAAAGTGATTATATGCATAAACATATTTATCTGCTCTTTTTCTGTGCATTACTGTGTTTATCCGCATGTTCGCCAAGAAACTATGAAGGGCTGCCCAGTCTGCCGCAAAGGGACTGGCTCAATACGGCTGAAAAAAGTCAAACAGAAGAATCTTCAAATGCAGAAGATTTACAAATCTATGCTCCTGACAAAACACATACCTTTGAAGACCTTGTCTATCTGGCTATCCAGCAATCACCCGTTATTTCAAGGGGATCAATAAATCTTGAGGTACAGGAAATAGTCAAGCGTGATGCCAAGTGGAAATATCTGCCAGAGATGCATCTGCTGTACACCATAACCAACAATATCACGCAATATAATAAGGGTGACAAACGCTATGCGCGAGAAGGTTACGGCGAAACAAAATATCAGGTAGCGTACTCCGGCAGATTTCAGAATCCGGTAGCCACATACTTTACGGTACAGGCGCAGGATGAGCTGATGCAGGTGGCTGTGGTTACCCAGCGCAAGGCCATCGGAGAAGTGATACGGAATATCGCTGAAACATTGCTGCTAATGGATCAGCACGAACGCAGTATCAGCCTGCTGGAAGAACAGCTGGCTGTTGCCGTGAAAAAACAGGATGCCGAACATATCAGGGAAAAATATCAAAAGAATCTTCTGAATCCGGCATCATTGAGCGAAGACCATGTGCAGGACCTGGAGCTACGCCTGCGAGAAACCAGAATGGAACTGACCCTGGAGCGCAGCAGGTTGAAACAGCTGGTGGGCCTGAACATGGAGCAGAAACTTTCAGTGGATGCTCACAGCGTATATGACGTGCTGAATCGCTTTCAACCGCAAAACCTGCGCTGGCAGGACTGCTGGGAACGCACAGACGACCGTTATCTGCTGCGCCAGCAGGTACGGCTGGAAGAGGCCAACATTATGCTGGCCTGGGCACAGTATACGCCCAATATCAATATTGTCTTCAATGAAAATGCCCCCAATGGGCAATCCCAACCTACAGGGGCCAAGACAGACACATTTCTGCATCTGACCTTTGACTTTCCGCTGCTGGACTGGGGCAGTCGCTACAGGAAGGCTGCAATGTCCCGCGCCAGAAAACGGCAGCGCCAGCTGGATGAAATACAGCGTCAACGGGAATTCGGTCAGCGCTGGTTGCGCATGGAAATGGAGCTTGTGCTGGCAGAGGCCCGTGCCGAACGTCGCCGTCATGCAGTGGATAGTGCGGCGCGACGACATGAAGCCGTACATGTGTCCTATGCCAATGCTGCAGCAGACATGCGTACACTGGCACAATTTCAACAGACAGAACTGGACCGCCGTCTGGCTGCTCTGGAAGCGGAAAACGCTGTGGCCAGTGCACGCCTGGCCTGGATGTACTTCTCTTCTGAACTGTCGACCCATTTTCTGGGCAACTCGGGCCGGGATGGAGCAAATTCATGAGAAAAATCTTCGTTGTATTGCTATTGCTGCTCTGCACTGCCCTACCTGTACATGGCAAGGAAACCCTTACCTATGAAGGCAAGGTAGTGGCCCAGATGGTACGGCCTGTGTCTGTGCCCTTTCCCGCCATGGTGGATGCCCTGCTAACGGGCATCGGTGATACGGTAAGCAGAGGCCAGAAGCTGCTGCAGTACCATCTGGAAGCTGGAGATGCCCGCACCTTCCAGAAGGAACTGCTGACAGGAGGTGCCCTGGCAGACATGCGCATACAGATGGCCAGCCTGGAGCAGGAACTGCTCAATGCCAATACCCAGCGCCGCTCCTCTGCCGAACTGGCAGCCAAGGGCCTGACCTCCCAGACAGACGCCGGACGCAATGCCCGTAACTACAATCTGCTGCAAAGCAGAATGAAAGCCCTGAAACAGAAAGAGGCCGCCCATAAGGCAGACTTCAGCCTGCGGTTGGAAGAACTGGAAAGCTACTTTGGCCACAAACTCAAAATGGGCGACCGTCTGCCCAGAGAGCTCTTTCTGACAGCCCCGCTGGACGGCACTGTGGTGGATATTTCACCCAAGGCCCGGCCTCTGGGCCGTATCGAGCCCAATGCTGCAGCACTGACGCTGGCAGTCATTGACCCCATACAGGTGCAAATACAGGTGCATGAGAGCGAAATCAACAAGATGGCTGTGGGTGATGCTGTCACGGTAGAGCTGGTCAACCTGAACAGGCTCAAGGTGACAGGCAGAGTGGCTACCCTCTCATGGCAGCCTACTGACCCCAAGATAGCAGTACCGTCATTTTATTACGTCTACATTGATGTGGATAACAAGGAACAGCGCATCAAGCCCGGCTACAAGGTACTGGTGCATATAGCAACGGAATAGCCATGGTAGAATTTGCTGACATAGCCCGCGTCAGCTGGCGACAGATGGTGCGTACCCGGCCCTGGGGCGTGGTGCTTTCCATTGCCTTTGGCATCATGGCCTTCTGCATTCTCGGTGTCCTGGGGCAGGAGATACGCAAGAAACTGGGTGAGGATTTTCTGCTCATGGGCGGGGTCAATGTCTTGCGTGTGGTCATGGAGGATGACCGTTACCCCGGCGCATTTCCTCATTATTTCAAGGAAAAAACCCTCCGTGAATTGCGCAAGCTGGATGATGTGGTACTGGCCGGGGCCAATGTGCGCTATTCGCCACAGTACTTTCAGGCCATCGGCAAAAAAAATCTGCCTCTGCATCTGGTGGGTATCGATCAGAACTTTGTGCCCATACACTTTCTGGAAGTGGAAGCAGGGCGGGCCTTCACTGCCGAAGATGTGGCAGAAAAACGCCGTCTCTGTGTATTGGGCCATCAGGCTGCTGTGGAGCTGTATGGATCACCACAGGCAGCCATCGGCCAGTATATCAATATGAAGCGCAATGACACGGCACAGGTCATAGGCGTCATCAATGGCGTCATGCTGGCCAGCTGGACCAGCTATGCCTTCCTCCCCTACACCACGGTACTGGAGCGCCAGCTCAGCACACCGGGCATGGACCGCATCTTCATACTCTCCCGTACCTGGGAGGTCGTGCCCCAGCTGGCAGAGACCATTATCAAGAAAGTCAGGGAGCTGCAGGCCGCGCCGCACGTCAATGTGGCCTATCAGCGGGAGCAG
>JAFQNG010000052.1 GCA_017396005.1 Desulfovibrio sp. | reverse complement strand
GGCCAGGCAGCAGCGGAAGATACCGGGGCACGGGCATAGCCCCTTGCTCCTCACCGGGCTTTTTGCCTGGATGGAATACTCGAACATGGGTAAGCCCTGGCTTACCAGGGTTTACCTGTTTGCTTTGCAGCAGAAGAGATACTTGGTTTTACAATCTGCCATTTTTATTTTGCATTTCAATATCTTAAAAATATCGGCATGAGGGCGTGGGTATCGTGGTATGGGGTTCGACCCTGATTCCGAGCGTGGCCCTCGCGGCAGAAAAGACTGCTGGCGTTAATACACAGACTGGATACGGACAAAAAGGCGGGCTCTCCCGCCTTTTTTGCGTGTATAGCGTACTGAAAATTGTGTACAATCGAAAAGAAATAGATATTGATTTTCATTTTTTATCCTGCTACGGTATAGGGGTGTAGGGTATCTGGGCTGCCACCGATGCCATGAAAACTGCACGGAGACGTCACTTGTCAGTCAACTCAGGAGAAGGGGATGCAGGAAGCGAAACAAATTATCGGCTTGAGGGAAATGCAGGTTGGTCAGAAAGGCCGTATCGTATCCGTGAATATAGATGGAGACCTTGGCCGTCGTATGCGTGACATGGGCCTTATCCCTGGGACAGATATTGAAGTCATTGGTCAGGCCCCGCTGCGTGATCCTGTGGCACTGCGGCTGCTTGGTATTACACTTGCGCTGCGCAACAGTGAAGCCGACTATATTTCTGTGGAGGTCTAACGTGTCCGAAACATCCATGCAGCCGTATATTGCACTGGCGGGGAATCCAAATTCTGGCAAGACTACTGCTTTCAACGTCTATACCGGGGCGCGGCAAAGGGTTGGCAACTACCCCGGCGTTACTGTTGAACGCAAAGAAGGCACAGCACACCATGAAGGCAGCACTGTACATATTGTGGATCTGCCAGGCACATATTCGCTGACGGCCTATTCTGAAGAAGAGCTGGTTGTCCGTCGGGAGCTGGCCGAGCGTCCGCCGCAGGCTGTCATCAATATGCTGGATGCTTCTGCATTGGAGCGCAGCCTGTATCTTACAGTTCAGCTGCTTGAGATGGGACAGCCTCTGGTGCTGGCTCTCAACATGATAGATGAAGCCCGCGCCGCCGGGATACGTATAGACAGGCATGAACTCGGGCAGCGGCTTGGTGTGCCTGTGGTGGAGACAGTGGCACGCAACGGCACGGGACTTGCCGAGGCTTTGAGCGCAGCCCTGGCAGTGGAAAAAAACAGAGAAAAAGAAGGTCTGACCATCTCCTATGGTTCGGATATTGACCCTGTACTTGCCGATATGCAGGTGCAAATAGAAAAAGCAGGAGTCGCAACGCATAAATATCCTGCACGCTGGCTGGCCCTGAAAATTCTTGAAGGGGATGCCGATGTGCTTGCCGAAGTACGAAAGGTCGATAGCACACTGGCAGAACGTCTGGCAGTCAGTTGTCATACTGTTGCCGGGCATATCCAGAAGACGCTCAAGACCAGCCCCGAAGCTGTTATCTCTGATTATCGTCATGGCTTCGTGCGCGGTCTGCTCAAAGACGGCGTCATGACACAGGAGGACGGGAGAGATCGCCTTGCGTTCAGCGACAAGATAGACAAGGTACTTGTCAATGCCTTCTCTGGCCCTCTGATCATGTTTGCTGTGCTCTATATGGTATTTTATCTGACCTTTGAAGTGGGTGCCTATCCACAGGGCTGGGTAGAAGACTTTTTTGGCTGGCTGGGCGGTATAGCAACAGACGCCATCCCACCGGGCCTGTTGCAGTCACTCATCGTGAGCGGCATTATTGACGGGCTTGGCGGAATCTTGAGTTTTGTGCCACTCATTCTCATCATGTTTCTGTTCATCGCCTTTCTGGAAGATACGGGATATATGGCGCGTATCGCTTATATGGTTGACCGTATTTTCCGTTCGTTTGGTCTGCATGGCAGTTCAGTCATGGCCTATATTACTGCGGGTGGCATTGCCGGGGGGTGCGCCATCCCCGGCGCGATGGCGACACGTACCCTGCGCAGCCCCAAAGAAAAACTCGCTACCCTGCTGACCTTGCCGTATTTTCCCTGCGGGGCAAAGCTGCCCGTCTTTCTGCTGCTGGCAGGGGTGTTCTTTCCTGATAACGAAGCCACGGTCATGATGCTGATGCTGCTGGCAGGCTGGAGCTTTGCTCTGCTAGTTGCCTGGCTGTTGCGCTCTACCATCATCAGAGGAAAATCCACACCCTTTGTCATGGAACTCCCCCCTTACAGACTGCCCACTCTGGTCAGTCTGCTGGTGCATTGCTGGGAGCGCGGCTGGATGTATATCAAAAAGGCCGGTACAGTGCTGCTGGCTGCCTCTATCCTGATTTGGGCATCCATGACCTTTCCCCAGCTGGACACAGAAAAGGCCGCTCCCCTGGAGGCCGCCATCACAGATGCGGAATCGGCATTGGAGGCTCTTGCTGCGGATGCCCCGGATACACTGCGGACAGAAGTCCAGGCCAACGTGGACACAGCCAGGGCCATTCTGGCTGATGCAAGTCTGCGCCATTCCATAGCCGGGCGTATTGGCCTGGCCCTTGAACCCTTTACTCGCCCCATAGGTTTTGACTGGCGCACTGATGTGGCTCTTGTAAGCGGCATTGCAGCCAAGGAGGCCATCGTTTCTACCCTGGGGACAGCTTATTCCCTTGGTGAAGTTGACCCCGAAGAGTCAGAACCTCTGGCAGCCCGTCTGGCTTCCGAACCCGGCTGGTCACCTGCTACAGCACTTTCCCTCATGCTGTTTGTTCTGCTCTATTCCCCCTGCTTTGTTGCTCTCGTTGTTATCAGGAACGAAGCCGGGGGATGGCGCTGGCTGGTATTTTCCATAGTATTCAACACAGCCCTGGCCTATGCCGTCTCACTGCTGGCCTATTCGGTGGGCAAAAGTATCTGGAGTTGACGCACCTGCGAGAGGGAGGTTTGCATCGACCTCCCTCTCACGAGAGCCTGACAGACAGCATGATAGTCCTGCGCTTGACGCAAGTCAGTCTGCAACATAAAAGACAGTCAAGCGAGGATGGCATGAGAGAATGTATGGATGTTGATGCCGTTACCATGCGGCTGCGGCGTATTGAGGGCCAGATAAAAGGCATCATCAAAATGGTGGAGAATGACAAGCCCTGTGAGGATATTCTGATTCAGATCGGAGCTGCCAAGGCTGCGCTGCACAAAACAGGCCAGGTAATTCTGGAGGGGCATATGCACCATTGTGTTCTCAATGGCCTCAAACAGGGTAACGACAAGGAAGTTCTGACCAGGTTAAGTGCTGCTATCGAACAATTTTCCCGAATTGTTTGAGAGTGTGCATTCCAATACCTTTGATATGGAAGGCATATTTTTTTGCTTGCTTGCTGATACCCCATATCGGTATATAGTATATGCCATTTTATGAAGGAGAGAGCATGAAGAATGCCATGAACTATCTGGCCGGATTACACATGACCCTGGTGAGTGGTGCGTTTTTGGCTGCCAGTCTTCTCATTTTGTTGGGTGATTTTTCCGTGCCGCTAGACCCGGCTTGGCTGACGGTATTTATCAGCGGGCTTCCCCTGGTCTATCTGGCCATATCCCGTATCATTTCTGAACGGCGCATCACGTCCGCGCTGCTTATTTCCATAGCCATGTTTGCCTGTATTTATATCGGGGAATTGTTCGCCGCTGGTGAAGTGGCGTTTATCATGGCAATCGGCGCGATTCTGGAAGACAGAACCGTGGAAAAGGCCAAAAAAGGAATACAGGAGCTTATCAGTCTCGCGCCCCGGCAGGGCCGCAGAGTCACGGCACAGGGGAAGGATGTCCATGAGGAAATAGTCCCCATTGAACAAATCCAGCGTGGCGACATGCTGCGGGTTCTGCCCGGCGAAAGCATACCAGTGGACGGCATTATTCTTGTCGGCAACACCTCCATAGATCAGTCTGTTATGACCGGAGAATCACTGCCTGTAGACAAGAGTGTGGGAGATGGTGTTTTCAGCGGCACCATCAACCGCTTCGGAACCATAGATATGGAAGTTACCAGGGTCGGCGAGGATTCATCCCTGCAAAGGCTCATCCGCATGGTGCAAGAAGCAGAAAACAACAAGGCACCCATACAGCGCATTGTAGACAAATGGGCTGAGTGGCTTGTGCCCATGGCCATTGTTATCGCCATTACGTCCTATTTTATAACAAGCGACATTGTACGGGCTGTTACCGTCCTGGTGGTATTCTGCCCCTGTGCCCTGGTGCTGGCAACGCCTACGTCCATCATGGCCGCCATCGGTCAGGCCACCAGGCAGGGAGTTCTGAT
>JAFQNG010000003.1 GCA_017396005.1 Desulfovibrio sp. | reverse complement strand
CTTCGGCAGAATCCGGCATGGCTTTGTGTATGAGCGCGTGCCGCACATCACCCTGAAATCCATTGCCAACAATGCGGAGATCGATGTCATTTGGGACAAATGGCAGGAAACGCTGGAACCCCTGCGCCATAAACTCAACGCCGCTCTGGGTACGGCCTGGGAGGACTGGGAAATCCCCCGCGAGGTGGGTGATGACTGGCCGCAGACGACCGCTAACATCCATGCCGACTGGTGGCAGGCCCGCATTGCCCGCCAACAGGAGATTGACGCCTCCATTGCGGCCAAGGCGGACTTTGAATTCCTCTATGATAAGCCCTATACGGACAACAAAAAAGTGCGTGTGGCCGGGCCGTTTACGGTGGAGAGTCTTTCCCCGCACCGGATGCTGACCGTGGATGAAAATGATGATATTGTTGACCCTCTGGAGCGGGCAATACAGGACGGCGCGCAGGACTTTGCCTCCATGATTCTGGAGGAGCTGAAAAGATCCGGCGTACAGCAGGCCCGCAAGAAAGACAAGATCGTCTTCACCGCCCTCAAGGCCTGGCCCGGTCTGCG
Organism: Desulfovibrio sp.; assembly: GCA_017396005.1. Lineage (GTDB taxonomy): Bacteria > Desulfobacterota > Desulfovibrionia > Desulfovibrionales > Desulfovibrionaceae > Desulfovibrio. The sequence goes on along the minus strand of JAFQNG010000003.1, from coordinate 18,069 downwards.
CTATATCAATGCCGAAGGCAGGTATATGGAAGGGGAAAACGAACGCCGGGCGGCCATCTTCATCGGGCCGGAATTCGGCAGCGTCACCCGGCAGGATCTGGCAGCAGCAGCCCGGGAGGCGGGCGAAGCGGATTTTGAGCTGCTCATTTGCTGTGCCTTCAATTATGACGCCGCTTCCGGCGACTTGTCCAGCCTCGGCAAAGTGCGTATTGTCAAGGCCCGCATGAACGCCGATCTGCATATGTCCGCCGACCTCAAGAATACGGGCAAGGGCAATCTCTTTGTCATTTTCGGCGAACCGGATATTGCCATTGAAGGAAGCCCGGATAACCGCATTCGGGTGACGGTCAGGGGTGTGGACGTCTTTGATCCGGCCACCGGTGAGGTACGCAGCGATGACCCGGATACCATTGCCTGCTGGTTTATCGACACCGACTACAACGAAGAATCCTTCTTTGTGCGCCATGCCTACTTTCTGGGCGCAGGTGATCCCTACAAATCCCTCAAGACAAGCCTCAAGGCGGAAATCGACCGCGAGGCCTGGGAAAGCCTGCACAGTGCCACCTCCCGCCCTTTTGAACGGCCCACATCCGGCAGAATCGCAGTCAAGGTCATCAATCATCTGGGGGATGAAGTGATGAAGGTGTACAGAGTGTAAGGCAAACAGATGGATCTACACAGTATCAAGTTACGCCTGCAAGAGCATCTGAGTGATGGACTTGTCTTGATCATCGGATCAGGACTCTCCTGCGCCGAAGGTTTGCCCGGGATGCAGCAACTTGCAGATTATCTACGGGAGCAATTGGCTGGCGAATTTACTGGTACCGATGCAGATACATGGGCTGCAATATCAGAACTACTTGATAAAAATGGACTGGAAGCCGCACTCCTAAAAATCCCGCCGACACCAAATATTGAGTCAGCTCTTGTAAAGTGTATTGGAGAAAAGATTTCAGATTACGAGCGTACAGCTATCAGTGAGCTCTTCTCAGGAAAGCGAACTCTTAAGTTAACACGACTTCTTAAATATATAGTAAAGCCAAAGACTGGATTGCCAATTATCACTACAAACTATGATCGTCTTATTGAAATTGCAGCTGAAGAAGCAGGGCTTGGTGCGGATACCATGTTTTTTGGACGTTTTATTGGCAAGCTTAACAAAAAAGAAAGTGCCTTTAGCTTTTGTAGAAATGCTAAACTCACAAAAAAGAACTGCTGTTTAGAAAAAATTGATCGTGCATTAATTTATAAACCACATGGAAGTTTAGATTGGTACTCGAGAAATGGAACCCCTGTTTTTTATGCAGGCGATTTGCCAAATTGTACTAGACTGATTATCACACCAGGAAAAAATAAGTATCGTAATGGATATGAAAGGCCTTTTGACCTTCATCTGAGTTGCGCTAATGATGCTATTGACAAAGCGAGTCGTTTTTTAGTGATAGGATATGGGTTTAATGATGACCATTTACAAACTCATTTAATTTCACGTATTGAAAATGGAAAACCTATATTAATATTGACGCGCTCTTTATCTAAAAATGCACGACAATTAGCTCTTGAATATAGAAATGTTATTTCTATAGAACAGATGAGTAATTCTTCTGGGACTTGTATTATTTTTGAGCAAAAGGAATATTCTTTCCCATCGATAGAAATTTGGGATGTTGATTCATTTGTGAAAGAGGTTCTTGAGCCATGACTATGCAGCCAGCACTACAGTTTACTGAAAACGATCTGATAGGCCATATATCTTCGGTGGATACTAGCCGAGCTATTATTAATGTGTATAATTCTTCTTTATTGACCAGAATTTGTATCGGTAATTTAATTGCAATTAAAGGAAGAACGGAGCAAGAATTCCTTATATCAATTATTGAACGTGTAACACGTAGCGTAAGTGAAGATTTATCAGAGGAATTTGATGTTAACCAGGATGAAATTCCTATCATCACATCACAATCGGATGTGATCCGTGTAGTCCTAATCGGAACTTATCAGAATGTAAGTGGTGAAAGAAAAAATGTTTTTAAGCGAGGAGCTGATAGTTTTCCTCAAATTGAAAGGGAGTGTTATATTATTGAAAGTGGAAACCTCCAAAGATTTATGGGTATTCTAGGCGCAGGATATCCTGTAGAAGAGCGATTAAAGCTAGGAATATTTGTATCTGGAAAAGATGCTGAAGCTATCATAAGCGGAGATAAATTTTTCCAGCGCCATGCAGCAATCCTTGGAAGTACAGGTTCGGGGAAAAGTTATACAGTAGCCCTTATTCTTGAACGTGCATCAAAATTAAAATATTCAAATATAATTGTTTTTGATATGCACGGAGAATATGCTCCATTAGCAAAATCTGAACAGAATGGTTTTGCAGTACAGATGCGTATAGCAGGCCCTGGCGATTTATTAAACCCATCTGATGATGTATTATTTTTACCTTATTGGCTGTTAAATAGGGATGAAATGCTTTCTATGATGCTTGACCGTAGCGACCAAAATGCGCCTAACCAAGCATCTAGATTTACACAACATGTCCGGTCACTTAAACAAAAAACACTCGAAAACGAACAAAAATTGAAAATTGCAGAAACGTTCACTGTTGACTCTCCTATTCCCTATTCCATGGAAAACCTTTTAGAATTATTAAAAACTGACAACACAACAAAAGGGCAAGGGAAAAATGGGCCGGTTAAGGGTGAATGGGAAGATAAGTTAACTCGATTTATTTCACGGATGGAGGCTAAACTTGATGACAGACGCTATGGCTTTATGTTTAGCCCGCCTGTAATTGCCAATAATTACAATTGGTTGTCAACGCAAATTATCAAGTTGTTAGGCTCAAATAATGAAAAAGGAATTAAAATTATAGATTTTTCTGAAGTTCCCTCCGATGTCTTGCCGGTGGTGGCTGGAACTCTCGCAAGATTACTCTACAATGTACAATTTTGGATGGAGCCAGAGAAACGGACCCCTGTAACACTGCTATGTGATGAAGCACACCTGTATCTTCCTATTCGTAGCGATGCTGATGCTGTGCAACGTCAAGCACTTGGAGCATTTGAAAGAATTGCTAAGGAAGGAAGAAAATATGGATTTTCTTTATTGGTTATTAGCCAGCGTCCATCAGATGTTAGTAAAACAATTCTAAGCCAATGTAATAATTTTTTATCATTACGACTAACAAATGATGAAGATCAAAATGTAATCCGTAAATTGATACCAGATTCATTATCTGGTTTGACTAGTATACTTCCATTACTAGATGTTGGTGAAGCTCTAATACTAGGTGATGCCGTGCTACTTCCATCCCGAATTAAGCTTGATATACCGTCTTTGGTGCCTAATAGTGCTACTCGAGATTTTTGGAGAGAGTGGGCAACTCGAGCAGCTGTTGATAACGCAATCGTAAATGCCGTTGAATCTCTAAGAAGTCAGACAAGAAGTAGTAGCGTATGATGGAATTCCGCATTGCCGATACCTTCACCGCCAGTCTATGCAAGCTGACCGCTGATGAACAGAAACAGGTCAAGCAAACTGCTTTTGACGCCCAGGTCAACCCTACCAGTCCGAGCCTGCGTTTTCATAAACTGGATCGCGGCAGGGACAAGAACTTTTGGTCCTTGTCTGTGGGGATGGATATCCGCATTATCGCGCACCGTACGACGCAAAGTCTGCTGTTCTGCTATGTGGATCATCACGACAAGGCTTACGCCTGGGCGGAGAAGCGCAAGCTGGAGGTGCATCCCAAAACCGGTGCGGCTCAGATTGTGGAAATCCGGGAAGTGGTCCAGACCGTCACACGGTATGAACCGGAGCGCATACCGGAGCGGGCACTGTTCGCATCTGTTTCTGATGAACAGCTTTTGAGTTTTGGTGTTCCTGTTGCATGGCTTCCTGCGGTGCGAGCACTTGCTGATCAGGATGCATTGCTGGAACTGGCAACCCATCTTCCGGCGGAAGCGGGAGAGGCCCTGCTGGATCTGGCCTTGGGACATGCGCCGGTCATAGGGTCCCCTGTGCCCCCACAGCCGCCGCTGGAAGACTATTCCACTGCATTTCAGCATCCCGATGCCCAGCGTCGTTTCCGCCTCATGGGCAGTGCGGAAGAGTTGCAGCGGGCCCTGGATTATCCTTGGGACAAGTGGCTGGTTTTTCTCCACCCCGATCAGCGCAAGCTGGTTGAAGGATCCTATAACGGCCCGATCAAGGTGTGCGGTTCCGCTGGAACAGGGAAAACAGTCGTGGCATTACATCGCGCTGTACATCTGGCCCGCACCTGCCCGGACGCCCGTATTCTGCTCACCACCTTGAGCGACCCCCTTGCCAATGCTTTGCGCAACAAGCTTAACTGTCTGCTGGCCCGAGAACCAAAGTTGGCTGAGCGCATTGATGTGCGCTCCCTGGGGGCACAGGCACGTCGCCTGTTCCAGCTCCAGACTCCGGGGTCTGCCACAGACGCACAACTTGCCACAAAAGCACATATTCTGGAGTTGCTGCGGCAGGAAGCGGCCAGTCTTGGCATAACAGGGTATACGGATCGCTTTTTGTATGCTGAATGGCATGAGCTGGTGGATGCTCGCCAGCTCACATCATGGGAAGCCTACCGCAACACACCGCGACTTGGTCGGAAGACACGTCTTTCCGAGCAACGCCGCAAGGAGCTGTGGGGTCTGTTTGCGCGGATGCATACCGCCCTAGCGGAGTGCAAGCTTTACACGGAAGCCTCACTCTATACCCGGCTGGCTGATTCACTGGCCGAGCGCACCCATCCTCCCTTTGACTTTATTATTGTGGATGAAGCCCAGGATTTGAGCTATGCGCAAATGCGCTTGGTAGCCGCATTGGGGGCGCACAGGCCGGATGCCCTTTGTTTTTGCGGTGATCTCGGGCAACGTATTTTTCAGCTTCCCTATTCCTGGAAATCGCTGGGGGTGGATATCCGGGGGCGTTCCTTCACGCTGCGCGTCAACTACCGTACCTCGCATCAGATACGCAGCCAGGCAGATAAGCTGCTGGATGCTGAACTCACCGATGCCGACGGCAATGTGGAAAAACGCAGCAACCCCATTTCTGCCTTCAATGGTCCACAGCCCGAAATTCGTTCTTTCGCGTCACCGGAAGAGGAAAGCCAGGCTGTGGCGCAGTGGCTCGTCGCTCGCCGGACTGATGGGGTGTCTGCGCGGGAAATGGCTGTCTTTGTCCGGTCGGAGGCGGAAATTTCCCGGGCTGAGGCCGCGCTGCAACAGGCGGAGATCCCCTATGTCATTCTTGACAACGACATGGATATTCCCCGGGATCGTGCCACCATCGCTGTCATGCACCTTGCAAAAGGGTTGGAATTTTATGCTGTTGCCGTGATGGCCTGTGATGCCGATATTATCCCCTCGCAGCAGCGAATAGAAGATATGGGGGATGATATGGATCTGGAAGACGTATATAATACCGAACGCCAGCTTTTATATGTGGCATGTACGCGAGCCCGTGACCACCTGCTCATCTGTGGCGTGGAGCAGACATCGGAATTTATGGATGACCTGATGATGTGACCGCTGTTCTCATTTTGAAGTGGTGGGAATAGTGGTGGGAAAAATTTCCACCAATAGAAAAGGGCTTACGATGAAAATCGTAAGCCCTTGAATTTACTGGTTGCGGGGGCAGGATTTGAACCTACGACCTTCGGGTTATGAGCCCGACGAGCTACCGAACTGCTCCACCCCGCGATATCTCGACATTGCTGCCGTAGAAAAATACTCTATTTAAAGGAGCTTATTTTGTCAAGAATTTTGTGTCAATTTTTTTGCAGATACGTCCTGGCCGGAAAGGCCCGGCAGTGGTTGATTTGATGGCCATGAGCTGAACAGCTTGAAGCAATAATTTTGCTGTAGCAACAAGGTACTGTTTTTTTCATACCTTGCAGCCCATGCCCAGCTGTGGCATAGCTTTGTTATGACAAAACAGCAAAGCCCGGCAACGCGGGCAAAAAAAGTGCTGGCTGCGCTCAAGGCGCGTTATCCCCAGCCTGAAACACATCTTGAAGCCCATAATGCGTGGGAACTTCTGGTGGCTACTGTACTGGCAGCCCAGTGTACTGATGCACGGGTCAACACCATTACACCAGAGCTTTTTCGCCGCTGGCCCGGCCCTGCAGAGCTGGCTGAAGCGAATCAGGAAGATCTGGAAATAGTCATCCATTCTGCAGGCTTTTATCACAGCAAAGCCAGGAATCTGCTGGGTGCTGCACGTCGCGTACGTGACCATTTCGGCAATGTGGTACCCCATACGCTGGAAGAGTTGGTCACGCTGCCGGGGGTAGCCCGCAAAACAGCAAATGTGGTGCTGTTTGGTGCGTTTGGCATCAATGCTGGTCTTGCGGTGGATACGCATGTCAAACGCATCAGTTACCGCCTGGGTCTGACCTGCGAAACAGACCCGATAGCGGTAGAGAAAGACCTTATGCGCCTTTTTCCACAGAAAGAATGGGGCGATGTCAATCATCGTATGGTCTGGTTCGGCCGGGATGTCTGCCATGCCCGCAGCCCGCGCTGTACTGCATGCGAGATGCTGACATACTGCCCCAGACGTGAGCCGCCCAAAGAGAAAAAATCAGCACGGACGACAAATGTGAAAACCCAGGGATAATCATACTGACCACTACATTTGTGCCCATCAGCTACGAGGACAGTCATGAGTCAGAACAGCCTGCTGAATGTCAGCAATAACGAGCTGGAGATCATAGAGTTCATCATTGAAGAAAAGCAGCCTGACGGCAGCATATACAGCGGGTGTTATGGCATCAATGTGGCCAAAGTGCTGGAGATTATTCGCCTGCCTGTCGTTACCAGTGTACCCAGCAGGCATGACAGTGCTGTGCTGGGCACCTTCAACCTGCGAGGACGGGTGCTGCCCATTCTTAACCTGGCGGTCTGGCTGGGCAAAGATATGGTGGAAAGCCCCAATAATAAGGTCATCATCACCGAGTTCAGCGGTGTACAGGCAGCTTTTCTCGTGTCGGCAGTGACCAGCATTCACCGTATGAACTGGGACCGCATTGAACCGCCCAATAAATATGTGCGGGCCTATTCGCACGACTGCATTACTGGCGTCCTGCGTATTGAAGACCGTGTTCTCTTTATTCTGGATATGGAAAAAATCCTGGCAGGTCTGGACAGTCAGCTAGACATGTCGCTGGTGGAGGTAGACGCCTCACCCCTGGAGGGGGCAAGTCAGTACCATGTTCTGGTGGCAGATGACTCCACGTCTCTACGTCACATTATACAGTCATCGCTGGAAAAGTCAGGTTTTCAGGTCACAGCCGTGGGTAGCGGCCGCGAAGCCTGGGATTTTCTGCAAGACTGCCGCCAGCAGGCACAGGCACAGGGTCAGGAACTCACCGATATGGTGCACCTGGTTATTTCTGATATCGAGATGCCTGAGATGGACGGTCACACCCTGACAGCCAGAATTCGAGAAGACAGCCATACCCGCAATCTTCCGGTCATTCTTTTTTCTTCGCTGATTACTGAAGCCCTGCGCGATAAGGGTATCAGAGTAGGTGCTGATCGGCAGGTCTCCAAGCCGGACCTGCCGGGCCTGAACAAAATTGTTTTTGAGCTGATTGTAGAAAAACTAAAAACCAAATGATAAAGGTCTGACAACCTTCTTGCATTCACCGGTATATGGACATATTCAATTATGATCCGGCGGCAGTGCTGAGCCTCATTCTGACCATGATGCGTGTCAGCATTGTTATGTTCATGCTGCCTGTCTTCTCTACCAATAACATCCCTATGCAGGTCAAGGCTGCCGTAACCATAGTATTTTCGCTGGGCGTCTGGCCACAGCTCTCCCTGCCGGGTACGGCCATGCCTGCCCATCCCTTCGACATGGGTCTGATGCTGCTGGGCGAGGTGGTGCTGGGCCTGGTACTGGGCATGATAGTCAACTTCCTGTTTATGGGCATACAGGCTGGAGGCGAGCTGCTGGGCTTTCAGATGGGGTTCACCATGATCAATTTTGCTGACCCGCTGACAGGAAATCAGACAGGAGCTACGGCCTTTTTTCTCTGGATGGTCTCTCTGCTGGCCTTTCTCAGCCTGGACGGTCACCTGTATATGATCAAAGGCTTTGCTGCTTCGTTCAGGCTGGTGCCGCCGGGGGGCCTTCTGCTGGGTGATACGCTGCTCTGGCAGGTACTGCATCTTGCGGCCGGGCTCTTTATCCTGGCACTGAAAATAGCGGCTCCAGTCATGGTGGCACTCTTCATGGTAGAAGTGGCCCTGGCCCTTGTGGCCCGTATTTCACCGCAGGTGCACATCATGGAATTCGGTTTCCCGGCCAAGATTGGAGTAGGCTTCTTTTTTGTGGGCCTTTTGCTGGTGGTCATGGCCGATGAGGTAGAGCGTTTTATCAACGGCATGGACGGTATTTTCACGAATGTGCTGCGCAGCATGAGCCCTTTGTACCAGTAAAAAGCCCGGCGTTTGCCGGGCGTTTCCTGCATGCTGAACAGCCTTTATACAGCGGCCAGCTGTTTCTTGGCCATCTGGGCCTCGTCTTCCAGCTGCGCCTTGCGGGCGGCCGGAATACTCAGAGCATGTGCCAGGCCGTCGATATAGCTGCGCTCCATGAAGTGATCAATATCAACGATAAGGCAGGAGAGACGATAAAGGTCTTCTCCCTGCTCTACAGAGCTGATCTGCGAAGTAAAGACACCGGGATTGAGGGGTTCACTCATGAGGCTTTGCACCAGCTGGCTACTGTCCTGACCGGGCATCATCTGTGCTATGACCTTGCTGATACGTTCCTGCTCGCTACTGTCTATATGGCCGTCGGCTCTGGCCGCAAAAACCATGGCTCGCAGCAGCAGCATGGCCGTATGATCCTGTTGCAGGGCCAAGGGGCTCTGCTGTGTACTGCCAAAGCTGTGGCCACCAGCGCTGACAGGTTGTTCCATGGGGCTACCAGCTGCGGCTGTCTGCTGTTCTGCACGGCTTTGCGACCATTTTTGATAGAAGTTCCAAGCCACGGCCCCAGCGCCAACAAGTGCAGCGTTCTTGAGAGCCTTGTTGGAGGCCATGCTGCCCAACAGGGCACCCAGTGCTCCGACGCCCAGCAGCCCCCCCATACCGCCGGGCATGTTTTTGCCCAGGCTGGAGGCGGCATTGCCTGCCTGACCTGCAAGCCCCCCCAGGGCACCGGAGAGACCCCCCAATGCGCCGGACAGGCCGCCAGACATCTGGCCTGCGCTGCTGCCGAGATTACCCAGATTGCCCAAACCGCCTTTCAGAATATCAAAAAGTGCCATATGAACCTCATTATACTGTGACAGGATGTTGCTGAATCAGAAGTCTGCCCCATACCGGCAATAGCCGCCCTTGGTGTTGTCCTTAACGATATACAGGGCGCTGTCAGCTCTGGGATAGAGCTCTTTGAAAAATTTTCCGTCCCTGGGGGCTAGGGCAAAACCCGCTGAACCGCTGATGGATACAGTGGTAGAACCACTGGAGTATGAGAGCCGCAGCTCACTCAGAACACTATCAAGCTTTTTTTCCACCATGTCCAGTGTGACGTCCTTCATGAAAACCACAAATTCGTCACCGCCCAGGCGGCAGAGGATGTCTTCCTTTCGGAAATGACGCACGAACGTCTGTGCCGTATCCTTAAGCGCCTGATCCCCTACCAGATGACCCAGTTTGTCGTTGACGTCCTTAAAGTTATCCAGGTCAAAAATGATGAATGCGTGCAGATTTTCTGCATAGCCGTGCGATTTGAGGTAGTTGTCAATGAGTTCACTGCCGGCAGTACGGTTGTAGAGACCGGTCAGCGCATCGCGCTCGGCTCGTTTTCTGAGAATAGCCTCACTTTCTTTTTTATCATTATGTCGCGCAGTATGCAGTAGACCATCAGATGACCGTTGGATGGATCTTCCTTGATATTGATCTTGCACTCCATCCAGATAAGCTCATGGCTGTCAGAGATGGCCATGAAATCGACAGTATGGCTGTGTGTGATGTCATCAAACATCTGGCGAATACGTTCACGCGAAAGGGCTTCGATAAGATTTTCGCGGAAATCTTCATGCACTCTGGCTGCCACCATATACTGTACAGCTTCGGAAAAAGGCTTGCTCTTGATACTCTGCAGCAGGGGAGTTTCAGAGCAGTGCAGAATGCGGTCTGCATCAAGGTCAGCCTCCATGAAACCCAATACATTGGCTAGCAGGCCCTGACGCAGGTTCTTTTCCTCTTCAGCGGTCCTGCGCAGCTGCAGGATGATGACGAGCGTCAGCACTCCCATGGAGCCCAGCACGTTGAGCAGAAGGATAAGGACATCCTGGTCCAGAAGCAGATTCAAATGTCTGTCTGCTTCACTGGTAGGCAGGGTGATGAGGCATGACCAGTTATTCCGTTGCAAAGGCATGAAATAGGCCATCATGGGCACTGTCTCTCTGGCAATGATCTCGGTCATCATGGCCTTGCCCTTGCTGACTCGGCTGCGAACTTCATCCAGGGGCACACCATTGGGGGTCTGTTTCATATGGTCGTAAATGGCAGTACCCGTCCAGGAAGCCTCGTGTTCGCCACACGGCAGAATAATCTTACCCTGGCGATCGATAATATGGGTATGATGCCTGCCACCCTGATACAGCCTGAGCTTTGCCTGCAGGGAGAAGTCCTCCAGAGGAAAGGAGCAGTGCAGGGCCCCCATCAGCTTTTGTTCTGCTCCGCGTATGGGTACAGTCAGGATGAACATCTTGTCGTTGGTCAGACGCGAGTCGCGTACACCGGTCAGTACGATCTTGCCCTGCAGAATGTTCTGAAAGTACGGTCGATCGCTTACATCAACCTGCTGCCCGTCAGAGACAATTAAAATGCCGTCAAGCGAAACCAAGCCGAGGCGAAACAGATTTTCTCTTTGAGCAAGCTGAGCGAGGTGTCGCAGCTTTTCTTCCGTGACCAGCGGGGATGTGCCCAGAAATTCGGCTATACCATAGAGCGTGTTAAAATAGCCGTCCAACGTGCTTTCCACGGTACAGGCAACCTGCTCGGCAAGAGTCATCAGGCTCTGTTGCTGGGCTGCGTATTCCTTATCCTGTAACTTATGGTAGAAGTTGAGGCAGGACATGCCCACAACAGTACAGCAGATCAGACTCAGGATACCGGTGAACAGAACGGAATGGCGTTTTTTACTGGACATACGTCAAACCTGCTCTTCAGGCGTAAGGTGTATAAAAACTGTTTTAAAGATAGAAAAAAAATACGGTCAAGGTCAAGAGACGTTATAAAAAGGCCGCAGGGCACAAAACCTGCGGCCTATTAGATATCTTCAGGCAGCGGCCCGCCTGAGACGGGCCAGGCATTCCTCCCGCCCGAGAAAAGCCATGATCTCCGGCAGATGCGCGCCACCCATAAAGCCCATGAGGGCTGTACGCAGGGGCGGAGCCACTTCTTTGAATTTCAAGCCGTTGTCAGCTACATAGCCGTTCAGGGCAGCTTCAAGATTTGCATGATCGAAGGGTTCACAGGCGGTGAATGTCTGAGCCAGGGCGTGCAGATGGTTCTTGCCTGCTTCAGTGAAGTGTTTGGCTGCATCCTTTTCTGCATACTCCAGAATCTCTGCGGGCACGAGCAACGGGCGGAAACTTTCTGCCAGGGCCTTGAGATTGTTGGCCCGTTCTCGAAACATGCGGCACAGCTCTGCCAGACGATCAGGCTCCACCTCGCCAAGTCCAGCCTGGACCACAAAGGGTGCTGTCAGGGCTGCCAGCTCTGACAACGGCAGCTCGCGCATATAGTGGGCGTTGCACCATTCCAGCTTGGCGGGATCAAAGGCAGCGGCAGCCGGGTTCAGGCTGGTTCCGTCAAAAAAGCGTACCAGCTCTTCCATGCTGAAGAGCTCCTGATTACCATGTGACCAGCCAAGCCGCACCAGATAGTTAAGCAGGGCCTGGGGCAGCAGACCGTCGTTCTGATACTCAATCACAGCCCGCGCCCCGTGCCGTTTAGAGAGTTTCTGCCGGTCAGGCCCGAGAATCATGGGCACATGACCAAAGCGCGGCACAGACAGGCCCAGAGCTTCGTAGATCACAATCTGTCGCGGAGTATTGGAAACATGGTCATCCCCACGCAGCACGTGGGTAATGCCCATTTCATGGTCATCCACAACCACAGCCATATTATAGGTAGGCATGCCGTCAGCCCGTCGGATAACTATATCGTCCAGCTCGGCTACGTCTACGGCTATGACGCCCTTGACCAGGTCATCAAAAACCACCCTGCCCACCTGCGGCGTCTTGAGGCGTACGCAGCGCCCTTCACCCGGGCCAAGGCCGCGTTCGCGGCAACAGCCATTATAGCGGGGTTTAAGGCCTTTGGCCCTGGCCTCTTCACGCATGGCCTCCACTTCTTCGGGGGTACATGAGCACCAGTAGGCTTTGCCATCTTCCAGCAGTCTGTCCACGTATTGATTATACAGGGCGGCGCGCTGCGTCTGATAGATCAGCTCACCGTCCCAGTCCAGTCCGAGCCAGCGCATGGAGGCCAGAATAGAATCCGTATATTCCTGTTTGGAGCGCAGAAGATCAGTATCTTCAATGCGCAGATGAAAACGGCCGCCGAAATGGCGGGCCAGCAGCCAGCAAAAAATGGCGGTGCGCGCGCCGCCGATATGCAGATGCCCTGTAGGGCTGGGCGCAAAACGGGTAACGACTTCAGACATGTGAACCATCCTTAGAGTAAAGCTGAAGAATGATGGCTACCCTGCACCGGCCATGCTGTCAAGCTGCCCTGCAGTGGACTATTGCGGCACGGCTGGCCTGGTGCTAGTCTGGAGGCTCGTATTTCAACCAGGCAGGAGAGCCATGAGAACACCTACTGTGGTCATCAAGTACGGCGGGCACGCCATGGACAAGGCCGATCTGAGCCAGGCTTTTGCTGAGAGTCTGGCCCATCTGGCAGGTACGGGTATGCGTTTTGTGGTGGTACACGGCGGTGGGCCGCAAATCAGCGCCATGTTGCAGCGTCTGCAGATAGAAAGCCGTTTTGTGGACGGTCTGCGTGTGACAGACGATGCTGCCATGCAGGCAGTAGAAATGGTACTCTGTGGTCAGGTCAACAAAGCCGTGGTCAGCACTTTTGCCCGGCATGGCATACGTGCGGCAGGCATTTCAGGCCGTGACGGCAGCCTGCTGCAGGCCTGTGTGAAAAATCCATCTCTGGGGCATGTAGGCGAGGTGAACGCTGTAGACGCAAGCCTGCCCTGCTGCCTTCTGGATGCCGGCTTTGTGCCTGTGGTCGCTCCAGTGGCCACAGGGCCGGAAGGACAGGCCCTGAATATCAACGCTGATACAGCGGCAGGCGCCCTGGCTGGTGCCCTGCGGGCCGATTACTTTGTTCTGATTTCAGATGTCCCGGGTGTGCTGGATGCTCAGGGGCAGCTCATCCCGGCTCTGAGCAGAGCCGATATCATCAGACTTCGTGCTGAAAACGTCATTACCGGTGGCATGATCCCCAAGGTAGAGGCCTGCCTGAATGCACTTGACGCAGGTTGCGCCCGCGCCCTTATACTGGATGGTCGTGCACCGTCCAGCCTGAGACGCTATCTGGATGACGGAGAACCACTGGGAACCGTAGTGACAGAAGCGGCCTCCGGCCCGGTTGACGGCTGATGCATGCATTCATGGTGGGTATGCCTCTGACCGATAAGTGCACTTACTTGGGGTCGCAGTGGTGTATCCACCAGTCTTTTTCCACCTGTCCGTACCACCAGCGATTGGGGTCAGTACGCAGTATGGCTTCGGCCAGAGCCTGCCCTTCTCTGGTGCGCAGACGTTTGAGAGCGCTGTCCAGCCACTCACGCGCAAAGGCGTTGCCCTTGTGCAGTTCCACATTGAGATTGCAGATGAGGTCCAGCTGGTCTGCATCATGAGCTAGGGCTGCTTCCGAGCTTTTGGCAGCCTCCAGTTCGTCCCAGCCATGCAGTATCTCTTCTTCAAGACCAGTGCCGTTGACTGCATCAGTCAGGGCCTGCCGGCTACGACTGCTGTTGTAGCGGTGATTGACATAGTTGAAATCGCCTGTACGGGCTTCATGCAGGTCATGAAAGAGGCAGAGAAAGACCACCCGTGCCGCGTCTGCCCCGGCCATGCGGGCCAGGATATGCCCGATGACACAGACCCGATAGGAGTGCTCGGCCACATTTTCACGGCCTGACCCCAGAAAGGCGTAACCGCTGCGCGGGGTATGTCTGAGCATGCCTGCCTCATTGCAGAGATCAGCCAGTCTGCTCAGGTCCATCGGTGTCACTGTGTTTTTTTTGTCTGTCATAGGTTATTCCATATGGTACTTTCGCAACTTATTGTGCAATGTTGCACGAGTGATACCCAGTCGTCGGGCGGCTTCACTCTTGTTGTCTCCTGTCTGGCGCAGGGTATCCTCAATGGCAAGGCGTTCCAGTGCATCAAGAGAAAGCCCGCTCAGGCTGATGCCCCCTGCTGGCTGCGGCACAGGTAAAGGCAGCTCCTCGTCATATATGGCTGCAGCTACGGTAGAGGGCAGCTCCTTTTCGGTGATGAGATCCCCTGTGCAGAGGATGACCGCCCGCTCAATGGCATTTTCCAGCTCACGTACGTTGCCCGGCCAGGCATAACGCAGGATGCTGTCCATGGCATGAGGCGAAAAGCCCTTGATATGCTTGCGGTTGCGGTTGGAGAAGCGTTCCAGAAAATAGGCCGACAGCAGGGGAATGTCATCATGCCGCTCACGCAGAGGCGGTACTTCGATACTGATGACATTGAGACGGAAAAAGAGGTCTTCGCGAAAACGTTTTTCAACAGACTCCTGTCGCAGATCACGGTTGGTAGCCGCAATGACACGTACGTCTACGGTAATGGGTATGTCAGAGCCAACTCTCTGCACCTCACCCTGCTGCAGAGCCCGTAAAAGTTTGGCCTGCAGAGGCAGGGGCATTTCGCCGATTTCATCCAGAAAAAGCGTACCGCCGTCTGCCTGAACGAAGCGCCCTTCGCGTCGCCTGTCTGCGCCGGTGAAAGAACCTCTTTCGTGACCAAATAATTCTGATTCCAGTAAATTTTCAGCCAGAGCTGCACAGTTAACAGTCACCAGAGGCTTATGCGCCCGTGTGCTGCCTTCGTGCAGGGCGCGGGCTACCAGCTCTTTGCCCGTACCGGACTCGCCGGTAATCAGCACAGTGGCTTCTGTAGGGGCTACTGTGCCTATGATCTGCATCATTTCCTGCATGCCGCGGCTGCGCCCAAGAATGCCTGGTCTGGCTGCGGCTTCCACCAGCTGGCGTCGCAGCTCGCGATTTTCCACACTGAGGTGGGAATGTTCTATGGCACGGGCCAGGGTATGCCTGAGCGCCTCGAAGTCCAGCGGCTTTACCAGATAGTCATACGCGCCAAGGCGCAGAGCCTCCACTGCGGTATCCACTGAAGAGTAGGCGGTCATCAGCAGGACAGGCAGGGCCGGATTATACTGCAGAATGTTCTTGAGCGCACGTATGCCGTCGATACGGGCCATACGCACGTCCATCAGCACCACATCGAAGGCTTTTTCGTGTACGATCGTCATGGCTTCATCGCCATCAGCGGCCTCATCTACGGTATAGCCCCAGGAGCGCAGCATGGTTTTGAGCATGCCGCGGTGGGCGTCATCATCATCGACCACCAGAATATTGGTTCTCATGTGTCTGCTCCTTTGAGGCATGGGGCGAATCCACAGGCAGCCAGAGGTGGAAGAATGTTTCACCATGGCCGTTCGGGCCGGCAGGCCGGGAATAAACGCCGATCATGCCGTGATGGGCTTCAATGATCTTGTGGGCCATGGGAAGGCCCAAGCCGGTACCATGCCCCTTGGTCGTATAGTAGGGATCAAAAATATGGGGCATGGCATCAGCCTGTATACCCGTACCTGTATCCTTCACAATCAGACAAACTCGCTGTCTGCCGGTGGCCAGCGCCAGCGTCAGCTGTCCCCCCTGCGGCATGGCGTCAAGGGCGTTGAGGCAGATGTTGAGCAGGGCCTGACGCATCCGTTCGCTGTCTACCCATATCTTGGGCACATGACGTGATGTACGGAAGCGCAGCGTCACCCTGCGCTGCTCAGCGTCTTTTTCGATAAGGCGCAACACATGTGCGATGATATTTTCAAGGCAGAGTGGACGCGGTTTTATGTCGCTGGGTCGCGAAAGACCGATCAGGTCTGAGATAACACGGTTAAGGCGGTTGACCTCCTGCACCATGACCTCGGCGGCCTTTCTGTCTTCACTGTTTTCAGGAAAACGCTGACCGAAATAAGTGGCATAGCCCTTGATGGAGCTGAGAGGATTACGTATTTCATGCGCTACTCCGGCGGCCAGGGTACCCATGGCTGCCAGTTTTTCCTTACGTCGCATTTCGCTGGCCAGACGGCGGACTTCATTTTCAGCCCTGACCTGACGCTGATGAGACTCGCGTTCCCGTTGAGAATAGTAGAGAGCCAGCAGACAGAGCAGGCCCACGAGCAAAATGGCTGTCGCCAGCATGGCCATGTAATTGCGGTTCTGGCTGCGGGTAATCTCAAACGGTGAAAGATCCAGACCCAGGAAGACCACTGGCTTGGGAATGTGAGGAGGGAGGTCATGCAGACCGGCAGTAAGATAACGGTAGACCAGAAAGATATTCTGGCCCTCCATCCTCTTGATGCCCCACTGGGCTGCCAGCCCGGGGTCAAGGCGACGCATGCTTTCCTCATCCAGCTCATGCCCGTCAAAACGTAAAATATCCCCCAGGCGATGGCGTTTGCTGTGGGCCATGATAGTGCCATCAGGCATGGTCACGGCAGCGAAGATAATGTCAGGGCTTACCGCCATTTCTTCCAGAAGAACCTGCAGCCGGACGCCGGCATCGCTGCGCAAGCCGGAACGCAGCACACTTTCAAAGGCCATGATCAAGGAAGAGCCCTTCTCACCAAGCAGGCGAGACATGGCCTCTTCACTGCGCTCCACAGAGAAGATGGACAGCAGGCCTACCACCAGGGACAGCACTAGGGCAGATCCACCCAGTGCCAGGCGGGCCTGGGAGGAGGACATATACTGACTCAGAGTATGAGGAAGAGTGTCGTCAAAGCACTCTGGGGAGCTTTCGCTCAACCTGTTTTCGCAGTCATCTTTCATGAACCGTACCCATGAAAAAGTGCTGGTGCAGACCTGAGTTTGCAAAAAAAGTTCCACTTACAGCGTCTTTGCTCTTGTGATATTTGCATGATTTTTGCAAGAAATAAACCATCTTTTCAGGTAATCTTTTTCCAAAGGCCCTCCATGGGGTCTGTGGGCTATTGGCTTTTGCCTGTTTGTGCTGGTATAAAGTTGCCTGATTCGTTCTGGCAGACTGGATACTCTGCCGATTTTGAGGGTGGAAGGTTTGTAACTATGTTGCAAAGAAAACTGTCATTCTGGCTGTCGATTTTTTTATGTCTGGCTCTGTCGTCTCGTGTCGTCCTGGCCTCAGAAGAGACGCCTTCGCATGAAGATGCAGCGCAAACACTGTCACAGTGGATAGAGAATCTGCCATCAGTTCAACAGGGCGCAGCACGAAGGATACTGGACGATGTGCGGCCTCGCGCGCGCGAATTGCGTCGCAGCATTGAAGAAAAAATGAAAGAGCTGGAGCAGTTCAGCTATTCCCGTGGTACAGAGCCCAATACTCTGCCTCAGCTTGGCAGGGAACTGCAGGATCTGCGCGATGCACTGATGTGCCTGATCAGGAAGACCAGGCAGCGTATGCGCGATGAGGCCGGCATAACCATGGAAATGCCGCGTACACGCAGCTATGGCCGAGTGCTTGCTAGGCCTGCCCCAAACGCTGCCCCTGAGACCTCGCAACAGCCCTGAGAAGAACAGTTTCTGACGCCAGGCCGCCTGAAGGCGGCCTTTTTTTGTGGACTCCAAGACTTTGGGTGAAAATTTTACATCTGCGCATATTTTAGGCAGTAAAAAACGTACAGTGTAAAAAAAACAGACAAGGGACTGGGGGAGAGAAGAAAAGGGTAAAAAGCAAGTAATTTTACGTTG
>JAFQNG010000051.1 GCA_017396005.1 Desulfovibrio sp. | reverse complement strand
TTCTGGGAGAAAACCTATCCAAACAGTCTGCGCTGGCCTACCCCTGAAGGCAAGGACCCCGGTGATGCCTTCCGGTTGGGCGTGGACATGCGTGAATGGATCGCTGCCGCCCTGCCTCAATCCATTGCCCTTGCTCAAAGCCCGGAACCCCGCAGGGGCAGTATATCACAATATGCCGTATCCCCTCAAGATGATTTGCAAAATGGACAGAAGGACAGGTTGCCTTCTGGCCAGTTGCAAATGGGGGGAAGGGGCAAGCCCCAAACCCTGGCTTCAGATAAAGCGGAAGAGGCCAGCGAAATGCGTACCAGTGGGAGTTTGGGCAGCGTCCGCTGGGCCTCAGAGGCTGATTTCACCCCGGAAGATTTGGCGCGGTTGTATGCCGCCCTGCCAAAGGGGGTGCGGCTCGAAGACGTCCCACTGGATATTTGTCGCGGCTACCTGTTGTGGCAGCCTGTACCCATCACATTCATCAGGCAAGTGGATGATATGGGTACTTTCGTGGGCTTCAGGTGGGAATGGGACTACACATGGAAGCGCAATCATCCAGAAGCCTTCCAGAGGTTTTGGGATTTCCAGAGCACTTCGCGGGCCTTTGACTTGTGGATTTCAGAACATCCTGCCTTGGAAGTAACATCAAAAAATTTTTTCCATACATGGGGATACGGCTATGAACACTTTTGACCAAACCAATGCCACGCTCAACGATCTGAGTGCCAGGATCTATGGTGATGACTTCCGCCTGATGGTCGTAGAACCAAAAAGTCTCAACCTCCTTTCCAAGAACGCCCGTGTGCTGGATAAGGGCACCTTCCAACAGCTCACCGCTAACATCCGGCAGGATGGCCGACTTTCCAGTGTTCCCCTTTGCTGGCGTCAGCCTGACGGCGGGCTGGAAGTCCTGTCCGGCAATCACCGTGTCCAGGCTGCCATAGAGGCAGGGCTGGGGCAGATCCTTGTCATGGTTATGGAGTGTGACATCCCCAAGGCTCGGCGCATTGCCATCCAGCTTTCCCATAATGCCCTTGTGGGGAGTGATGACCCCACCATACTGGCTGAATTGTGGGCTGAGATAGATGACATTGAAGCCAAGCTCTACGCCGGGCTTTCGGAGGAACAAGCCCGTAAGCTGGAAAAAATAGAGCTGGTGGGTTTCACCACACCCCAGATATTCACGCGCACGATAACGCTGGCCTTTATCGACACGGAAATGGCCCACTTTAATGACGTGGTTGAGCAACTCTCCACATTGGCCACCGATGAAGCGCGTATTGCAAGCCTTGCCGATTTTGACCGCTTTTACGCCGCGCTGGAAGGCGTGAAGCAGCGTTTCGACATGAGAAACAACTCGCTGGCCATCCTCAAGATGTGCGAACTGTGTGAGCAGGCCCTGGCCCAACAGGCTACAGGAGGTGCAGCATGAGCTTTATCGGTGCGGTCAGCTCATCGGTTCGCAAGGTTCTGGCCGAATATGCCAGGGATGTCACCCTGCCACCCCTCATCGTGGGGGCGGGTAATTTTACCGTGCCGTCCGTACTGCGCAGTGGGGGCTATGCCGGGCCGATCACAGCCTGTGACGTTTCGCTCTATACATCAGCTCTGGGGGCATATCTGGCGGGCTGGGATTTGGAAATGCGCGAACGTGACGACTGCCCGGCTCTGCTCAAGGGGCTGATCCGCACGGACACACCCCTGATGAAGGCCGCCTCTGTCAGTCTGCTGCTTGACCTGCGAGAAGTATGGCAAGGCAAAAATGCCTTCCAGTGTCGCCTTGTGGGACAGTATCGGCGGTCATGGGATTTGCTTCTGGCAAAGACCTGCGAGGGATTGGAGCGTTACCGTCAGCATATCGGCAGTATTGACTATCAGGCCCGTGACGGTTTTGACCTGCTGGAACACAGCGACCCTGCCAGTCATACGGTTTTTGCCTTTCCCCCAACCTATAAGGCTGGTTATGAAAAGCTGGAAGCCCTCTTGCGGGCTGCCATTGACTGGACACCTCCCCCATACAGAGAGATGACTGACAAAAGTCTGGAGCTTTATGAACAGATAGCCCGTTTTGCCTCCTACTATGTCGTTCTGGAAAAAGACCTGCCAGAAGTCTATGCCATCCTGGGTAAGCCAAGTGCCATTTTGCCCCGTGGGCGCGGGCGTACAACCTGCATCGTTGCCCGCCATGCTCCCACGGTCGTGGTGCGGGCTTGTCCAAAAACCATGCCTGTTGGCCCTATCTGGGCAGCCAATACCCCGGTCACGGGCAAGGAGCTGCCGGGCTTTGCGCCCATCAAGAGGGCTCAATCCCTGCGCCTCAATCAGCTCTACCTTGCTCGGCGTATCGACTATTACGATGGCGGCGTGGATGCCTGCATCGTGCTGACACTCGATGGCAAAATCGTGGGCAAGGCAGATTTCTTCAAGCAACCCGGTACGCAGTGGAAGCTGCCAGACAACCCGGACGGACAAGACAGCATCTACATCATGTGCGATCTGGCCGTGGCCTCAAGCTGCGAAAAGCGATTGGCCAAGCTGGTGCTGCTCCTGCTCTCCAGCACCGAGGTTCGGGACTGGCTCAATGCCAAACTCAATCTGCGTTTGGGCTGGGCCGTTACCACAGCCTTTAGTAAAGGCCCTGTCAGCATGAAATATCGCGGAATATTTCAACTGTACAGCCGTAAGCAAGATAAGAAAACAGGACAGTTCTCACTCAATTACTATGTAAAATTTGAAAACAGCATGAAAGAAAACTTTGATTTATGGTTAAAAAAGTACAATAAAAGAGAGAAATAGCCGCAATTTTATTGCTATAGCCATGCAATATGATACAATGAATCCATGTCAAAACACTATAACAACGGATTTTACAATGAATGATTCATACAGAAAACGCCTGTCTTACATCATGCGCGGTGCATGGTCATTGTCACGCTATGGGGCAGAGCGTTTTGGGGGCACAGCCTTTGTCTATTTCGCAATAGCCCTGCGACTGGTCTGGTTTGATGAAAAGAACCCACGGTATATCTTGCATCAGGGCGTGGGGCTACAGTTTGTTCTGCCCTGTGTGGAAGTGCGCTCCCCGGTTACCCAGGGGCAGCTCAGTCTTTTTGGAAGTGGTAAATAAAAAGGCGGTAGTGCCACCTACCGCCAAGACAGCATCGGAGCCATATCCAAGCCATCATGCAAAAACAGCGTGGCTCTGATGCAAGAGAATGTCAAGGAGGGTTTATGAGTATCAGCCTAAAAGAGCTGCGCAAAATTGAAAGGGAGTGCAGGGCAGAAGCCCACGCGATCATTCAGCAGGAATACGCCACTTATGACGACATCTGGTATGGGCGTATCCGGCTTGACGCTGTGCTGGAAGAGTACGGCAAGGACGTTGTGAAAGACCTGATACGCATTATGCCCAACCTGCTTGTACGTAACAAAACCTCCTGCCCTATCGACCTGGTGGCCGATCGTTATGGCTTTGAATCCATTTCGGCCCTCATTGACTACCTGCTGGCCTACACACCGCGCGGCCCCAAGGAAGAGCGTCTTTATGAGACACTGCTTGCCGAGCGGCTGATGGCCCACATTGCAGGACAAGAGGTGCATGAAGTCTCTCTTGTAGATGAAGTCCCGTTTTAGGAGCAACCATGATTTGTACATCATTTTTCAGCAGCAAGGCTCCGCGAGAGCGCAAGGTATCCATTGCCAAGTGGCCTCCGCGTGGCTGGGCAGGGCCTTGTGCCGAAAAGCTGGCCCCCTCAAACCCCAAGGCCGAGGATTGGGCGGCAGCCTATCTGCGAGATTTGGAAAGTCGTTTTCCCATGCCCTCGCATCTGCGTCTGTATTTGCAGGAGGTCGAACGCACCACACCTGACCCCATCCTCTGTTGCTATGAGCTGGTGCCGGAGCAGTGCCATCGCCGGGTACTGGCGGGCTATATCAAAAAGATGCTGAACTGGGATGTCCCCGAATGGGGCAGCAGGGGGCCGCAGCAGGCTTCCCTGTTCTGAAAAAGGCGGGAGCGCGTGGGTGGCCCCCCACACGCTCCCTGGGTTGGAGGGGATAGGCCCCCAACAACACCAACTGTGAGCCTATCCCCTCCGATAATGAAAATCAACGGAGGAGCCATGAGCGTAAGCCGTGGACAGGAGTAAAACCCCGCGTCCCAGAGCGGACGTGGGTTTGCCGGAGTGACCATGCCGGGGAACAGCGTAGAGGATCTGATTGCCAAAAGTGCCAGTACAGATGTGCAGGTCTTGCTGACAGCCAAGGAAAACGCCAAGCGCGCCGCCTTGGGTGATCCCTCGCCAACGAACCTTGCCGCGCTGGAACGTGCCTCCAAAATGCTGGAGAGCGCGATGCAGGCAACAACAAATTTGAAAGACTGGCGGGCCGTGCTGGCCTATGTGGAAGAAAACGGGCGCAAGCTCGGCAAAACAAAGTTTTTTGAGGATGTCAAACGCGGACGCCTCAAAAGGCAGTCGGACGGCACGTTCCGTACTCGTGACGTTGATCGCTATATGGCCACCCTGCCCGTGTCCGGCACTTCCGATGTGGTGGCCGAACGGGCAGCAGACAGGCAACGCCGTAAGGAAGAGGAGGAGATCCGGCGTATCAAGGCTGTGGCCGACAAGGAAGAGTTCATGCTGGCCGTCCGCAAGGGGGCGTTCATACCAAGAGAGCAGGTGCATCTGGAGCTGGCAGCCCGTGCTGTCACTCTGGCCTCCGGCCTCAAGACGGCCTTTGAGGCCCACAGCCTTGACCTTGTTTCTCTGGTCGAGGGCAATCCCAAAAAGGTCATCCCCCTCACAGAAAAGCTGGAAGCCCTGCTGGATGAAGCCCTCAACGAGTATAGCCGGGAAATGGAATTTGAGGTGACATTCATTGCTCAAGAAAGCAGTACAGAGGAGGACTAGCCATGCAGGAATATACATTTGAACCGTGCCCGTATTGTAATGGATCAAATATGCTTGTCGAGAGCAGCCGTACAAAGTTTGAAGTCCATGCCGTGCGTTGCCGCAAGTGCGATATGCAAGGCCCCGGCTCCCTGTGTGAAGAAAAGGCTGTAGATCTCTGGAACAGACTGCCGCGCTTCCCGCTGTTTCAGGGGGCAGAAGCATCCGAAGTGATGCGGCTTCTGGCTCTCATCCGGGAATTGGAATCCTGTGCCCGATTTCCCCTGTGATGGCTGCGGAGAGCAGCCCGGAGAGTGTGAAAATACTGGCTGTATCATGCCGGGTTGAGCGAAGTTGAAAGTTCCAACAGCCAATAAGAAAGCAGAGGAAAGAGTGATGTGTGAACACAATATCCATACCTGTCCGTGGTGCAACGCAACAGCAACCATACTGGATTTCGAGCATCCCGATAAAGGCTCTTGTCATTATGTTTCATGCAGTAGATGCCATGCTTCCGGGCCGGAAGAGACTTCTCCTGATATTGCTATTGCAAAGTGGAACTCCATCCCAAGAGAGCAACAGCCCCAGCAGTATTGGCAGGATGTCCCGATCCCCATGCGCAAGGGAGACTACGCAGGTAAGTTTCTACGCCTGTCGGAGCAGCCCCCTGCTATTCACACCTATTACAGGGGATATCTGCCGAAGCCTGATTCTGTGGTAAGGATAGCTCGACGATTGAACGCTTACGAAACAATGAGTACAGCAGATGATATTTCTTCCTGGGGTAAGGTACGGGCTTTGAAGTTGGAGTACAAATGTCCAACCTGCGATCTTACTCACAGGTGTTACATTCCCGAAAAATGGATAGATGATGGCAGGGCGGTCTTTGTAGAAAACCGGGAACAGCCACAACAGGAATCTTGATGCCCCAGCAGAGTGAACTGTATCCCCTTCCCAGGCAGGAGGTCGTGAAGCGTGTCAGCTTCGCGGCCTCTGCGCCCGCGTGGCTCTCGCCAGCCGTGGCCAGGGATGTGGCCGCTCTGGCACAGGCTGGAATCCCTTTCACGTTCAGCTTTTCCAAGGGGGAACGTAAGATCCTGCGGCGGCGTCCTGTCCCGGTCAGCCAGTGGGCTGAGAAATATCGGGTCGTGGAGCTGTCCAGCATCCCCGGACGCTGGAAGAACATCTTCACCCCCTACCTGGTGGGAATCATGGACGCAATGGGGACGCCCGCTGTGGAAACGGTCATCATCTGCAAGTCGCCCCAGACGGGTGGCTCGGAAAGTGGCCATAATTTCGTGGGCTGGTGTATCGACCGCAGCCCCGGCCCGGTTCTCTATGTCTTCCCGGACGAGAATACCGCCCGTGAAAACGCCAAGGATCGCATCATCCCCATGATAGAAGGCTCCCCACGGCTGCGAGAATACATGACAGGCTGTGCCGATGATGCCAGTTCCCTGCGCATCAACCTGACCCATATGCCCATCTATCTTGGCTGGTCAGGCTCTGTATCGCGTCTGGGCAACAAGCCCATCCGCACACTGATTCTGGACGAGCTGGACAAGTACAAGGATCCCAGGAATGAAGCCACATCCGAAGCACTGGCAGAAAAGCGCACCCTGACATGGCGCAGCCGCAAGAACATCATCAAAATATCCACGCCCACCACTGTGGATGGGGCTATCTGGCGAGCTTTTACAGAAGAGGCTCAGGCCCGTTTTGATTATTGGGTGCAATGTCCGCACTGCGGTATGCACCAGCTCATGAGCTTTGAGCGCATAGCCTGGCCGGATAAGGGCACGGACAAGGAACCTGACGCTGAGGAAGTCCTGGCCCGCAAGCTGGCCTTTTATCCTTGCCTCCACTGTGGAGCCGTGTGGGATGACAATGACCGCGACCGTGCCGTGCGGGGTGGGGAGTGGCGCGACCGCAAAACAGGCCTGGTTCTTGGCCCGTACCTTGCGTCCCATCAGCCGCAGAAAGTCGGTTTCCACCTTCCTGCCTGGCTCTCTTTTTTTGTGTCGCTTTCAGAGGTAGCCCGCGCAACCCTCAAATACCAGGCCAGCAGACGGATCGCGACCTCAAGGATTTGCAGAACCAGTACAAGGCGGAACCGTGGGTACAGGAACACGCAAGCCGAAGCGAAGATGCCGTGCTTGCCCTGTGTGATGACAGGCCGCGTGGGGCTGTGCCGGGCTTGCTCCGTACCAGTGCAGGAGAAGAGGCGCGGGTCTCCTGTCTGCTGGCTGGCGTGGACACCCAAAAGGGCTATTTCCGTTACATCATCAGGGCTTTTGGCTTCGGGGAACTGGAGGAAAGCTGGCTGATCCAGGCCGGGGCGGTGGACAGCCTGGAGGCTTTGGATACCGTGCTGTGGCGTCATGCCTACCATGATGCACAGGGGCGCGGATACAAGGTCAGGGCTGCCATGATCGATGCAATGGGCGGACGCACGGCAGAGATCTATCGTTATGCGGTCAGGCATCGTGGCCGCGTTTATCCGTGGCAGGGTGTGCAGCGCATGACCCAGCCCTATACCCCCACCCCGCAGGAATACTTCCCGGATATGAAGGGCAACAAGGTCAAGATACCCGGTGGCATCAATCTCTGGCGATGTGATACCACCTTTTTCAAGAATGACCTGGCTCACAAGCTCACCATCCATCCGTCAGACCCCGGTGCTTTTCATCTCCACAGCAACGGTAAGGACGAGCTGGAAGCCTATGCCCGTGAAATGTGCGCCGAGGTCTATGATGACGAAGAACAGGCATGGGTCAACCCTCACGGCAGGGCCAACCACTATTGGGACTGTGAGGTCATGTGCAAAGCCCTGGCCTATATCCTGGGAGTACGCAATATCAAACACCCCTCTCAGAAAAGAGCACGCAAGAAAGAATCTGTGCGCGGAGACCAGGGCAGTCTTGCTGGCCGTCTTGGCGAGTACAGGAGGTAGTATGGAGCAGGACATTCGGGGCAGAAAGCTGAATTGGCGGCAAGCCTGCGCTGTGCTGGGCTGCGGCAAGAATTTTTTTTACCGCCTTGTCAGGGAGGGCCGCTTGCCGGCCTACAGAACTCAAGGATGCGGGCGTGGCCTTTGGGTCTATGAGCTGGATTGCCTGCGTCTGGTGCGTCCTGTCAGCGAACTTTGCCGCAGAACCGAGGCAAAACCATGAGCGAAAAACGCAAAAAATTTGCCGCTTTTTGCCTCAAACTCAAGGCAAAATCGGTTCTCCATTCTGGTCACCATTGACACTTGCGAGCTGGGCAAAAAGGCGTTAATTGTATCAATAATGTTAACGGTAACGAAAAATTTCACCTATGGGAACCTAAGGTGATATATTATGAAAAAGAAAATTCAGTTCAGCCTTACCGTGGAGGATATTCGTCGGGCCAATGATCAGGTCATGGGCAAGATTCCTTCACGCCACCTCAGCGATGATGATCGGGCACTGCTTGCTCGTATCAAACAGCTTTGTGGGCCGCTTCAGGACGGCCCGCGTCTGCGTGCACTGTACCGTGAGGCCGTGGGGCGCTGATGCCGGAGCGTCAATATAACTTTATTTTTTCCAAATTGGTGGAAAAAGACGATGATATGCTGGGACTACTGGCATATGGTCTCTACAAGCAGCAGAAAATAGAATATATCGCCCAATTCAAAAAGGAGCATGGGCGGGGCCCTACGCATGAAGAGTTAGCTACTTTCCATGATTTGACATCCTCCCAAACACAGATTGAAAATTATAAGCAGCTTGCTGAGATACGGTTTAACTCCATTTTCAATAAGGTCATGGAGGATAACCTTGAAGCATTTCGCAAAGCTGCCCACCAGGGGCAGAGTGATGCCATAGCAGAATTGAAACCTTCAAACCGTGAGAGGATATTGAGTGGCATTGTCGGTAATTTCTCATTCATCATCTTTTGTGCCCTTCTGTTTGGAGCAGCAGCCTTTATCAACGCTGACTACCCTGGACAGATAATGACGGGTATAAAAATCCTTTTTGGCTTTCAGCCTTGATTTTCCTGACACTATCCCCCCTTGACTTTTGGCCTTGACATCCGCCCCCCTTCATGCTTTCATAATCCCACGGTGCTTCAAAACACCTTCCGTGACGGTCGTCACCCCGTGAGAGTGGCATTTTTTGCGTCCGCACACCAGAAAAGTGCTGGCGTTACTCTGCCTGTACAGGCCGGGAGTGGGCTAATACAAGACCCGTAAGGGGAATATGCCCGCCGTTCACGGACGGTTTTG